>CBIHQL010000481.1:0-3945 GCA_966211855.1 uncultured bacterium | reverse complement strand
GATTGCCCCAAACAAGATTTGCCGACGGGAGAAATTCATGCCGGATGGCTCCTGGGCGAAACTTGGCGCTCGATCGCTTGATAAGCCTGCTGACAGTGTTGCAAAAGTTCGGGTGAAACTGGAGCGTTATTGAAGCACAACTGCTCGTGCGTCGTAATGAGGAGTTGATAAAGTTGCGATTCGGGCAGGTTGCGCAGCAGTTCTAAATACTCGCCATCGGTACGACTGGTTTGTTGCGGGACTACTTGGGTTTCATTCAAGCGCTGTAAGAGAGCAAAATATAAAGCCCGACAAGCTTCCCGATAGTTGCCTTGGCGTTGATACACATGCGATCGCTGTACCCATCCAGCAGCAGTCAAGGCGGCTTCTGGGCTGGCAGAAACGGGGCGATCGCGTTGCCAACGTTGTCGCCATTGCTGGTTCCACGCCTTCAGTCTGGGAAAGATCGCTTGCAGCAACTGCCACACTAACCAGACCCCACAGACCGCAACTAACCCCCAAAAGACGATTTGGAAGAAGCGACTGCTCAGCGCTAGCAACCAGTCAGGCCATGGAAAGCCTGAAGTTTCAGAAGGGTCGGTCGATAACTGAGAGAGTTGCCACTCCACCCATTCACTGACTTGTCGCGAACCCTGTTGCAGTTGCCAACCAATGTTAGTCTTCTCAAAGGAACCTGAGGGCATGGGTAGAGTTAGAGTCCCCAAAAGCAAGGATGGATCGACTTCTGCCTCAATTATTGCAGGATGCGCAGAGAAAAATGACCATTTACTTTTATAAGGTTGAGGCTCCTTTTGGCTGTTTTTCTAACTTTTCACCACATCCTATTGTTATTGATAACAAAACTTGGTCAACGGTTGAGCATTACTATCAAGCCCAAAAGTTTTTGGGTAGCCCGCATTCAGAGTTGATGGCAGTAATTCATCAGGTTGAAACCCCCGAAGCTGCGGCAGCAATTGGACGCGATCGCCAACGCATTTTACGCCCCGATTGGGAGACGGTAAAAACTCAAGTGATGCACCGAGCCGTCTTGCAGAAATTTTTGACCCATCAACAGATTCAAGAAGTTTTATTGGCGACAGGTGAAATGTTGATTGTAGAAAATTCTCCTACAGATTATTTCTGGGGTTGCGGAGCTGATCAGACGGGTGAAAATCACCTTGGTAAAATTTTGATGCAAGTCCGTCAGCAAATCCGCGATCGCCAAGCCTTGTAGGGCTACAGAATTAAGCAATCTTATCAAACGCCAACTTCTGTCTTTACTAAGTTGCACAGTTTTGCGAGCTATTTTTGCCTGTTTTAGATTTTTGGGGATCAAGTATAGAGGCTTACCGAGAATCTCTCAAAAACGATGTCTGTTTGGGCAACTTATTGAGCTTTAATAGAGTCACTTTCTCCTTGAAGAATGGTTGCGATCGCTGCCTTAATAGATATTAAAAATCATTGAAGTTCATGAATAAATTTATCTATGCCTCTACCGATGGCAAGTCTTCAACCAAGCTCGAAAATATAAATGGACTCGGCGTAGGGTTAGGTTACACATGGTAGCTCCAGAGAAATTGCAGGATTGGCAAACGACGTTAGATCAAGCAGTATTACTTAATCGCATTACCACCTGCATTCGCTGTTCTCTAGAGTTATCCGAAATTTTGACAGCGACGGTCACAGAGGTACGGGCTTTTCTCAACACCGATCGCATCATGATTTATCACTTTCACCCAGATGCCAGTGGTGAAGTAGTTGCTGAAGCGATCGCCTCTGAGCGCTTACCTTCTCTAATGGGGCTAAATTTCCCGGCTGATGATATCCCGCCTGACGCTCGCGAAATGTTCCTCAAAGCTCGACAGCGAGTGATTGTCAATGTGGTAGAGCAGAAAGTTGGCTTGAGTCGGCTCGATCATCCAGAGACAGGGGCCGCTTTAGAGAGTGATGAGGTGCAGTATCGCTCGGTTGACCCGTGCCATATTGCCTATCTCAGGGCGATGGGGGTGCAGTCATCAATGGTAGTGCCCATTGTGCATCGTGACTTGAGAGGAACCCCGGCTGAACCTGCGTTATGGGGCTTGTTGGTAGCACACCATGCTGAGCCGCGCTCAATTTCTGATGGGGAAGTGCGAGTCGTGCAGCAAGTTGTCGATCACCTGTCGATCGCGATCGCCCAAGCTGAGTTGTTGCGCCAAACCCGTGCCCAAGCCCAGAAAGAAGCCACAATTAACCAAATCGCGACGTTACTGCATACCCTGCCTGTCACCCAACTCCACATTCCGCTTGAAAAAATGGTGCGGGCACTGCAAGGTTCAGGAGGACGGTTGTATCTCAACCCAACGGAAGGCCAGCGATCGCCTTGGATTTTGACCTGGGGCACCCAACCAACCGCTCTCAATTCTGAAACTACTCTAGAAGCTAACTTGGTTTGGCAGCAATACTTTCGCCCCGGAGAGGCTGCGGCAACGCCTGTGGTCTGGGCGATTACCGATCTCTACAAAGTGCCACCCTTGCGCGTCTTGGCTGCCCTGTTCAAGACCACGCCCATTCGGGGTTTATTGGTGATGCCGTTGCAATATCGCCAGCAACTTCTCGGCTATATCAGCATTTTTCGAGATGCGATCGACACCGAAACCCTTTGGGCTGGAGAGTTCGACCCCGATCAACGCCAACTGCAACCGCGCAACTCTTTTGAGGCATGGCGAGAACTCAAGCGTGGTCAAGCTTCGGAGTGGACAAAAGACGAACAAACCCTAGCAGGAGCATTAGGAGATCAGTTTGCGATCGCCATTCAACAGCATCAGCTTTATCAGCAGGTGCAAGGCTTGAATACGAGCCTAGAACTTCAGGTGCAAAAGCGCACTGCCGAGCTAGAGCAAGCTTTAGAGTCAGCCAGTGTTTTGCGCCAAGTCACCGACCAAATTCGCAGCACGCTCAACTCTCGGACGATCTTACAAACTATTGTCCGAGAAGTGCGTAACTTGCTGGATACCGATCGCGTGTTGGTTTACCAGTTTTTGCA
Source organism: uncultured bacterium (assembly GCA_966211855.1). Taxonomy (GTDB): domain Bacteria; phylum Cyanobacteriota; class Cyanobacteriia; order FACHB-46; family FACHB-46; genus CBIHQL01. Next base: position 941 of record CBIHQL010000481.1, on the reverse strand, counting down.
AGGGACTGCTGGCGAAGTGATTGTGGAGTCAGTCGGTGGCCCCTGGAAATCTATTTTGGGCTATCAAGGTGCTGCGGAATGTTTTCCGCGTAGTGAGATGAATTTGGAAGGCAGCGATCGCATTCGAGCCATTGCCAATATAGCCGAAGCCGATTTGGTGCCTTGTCACCGAGAATTTCTTGTCAATGTGCAGGTGAAAGCATCGCTGATGGTGCCAATTTGGATGGGACAGCAACTGTGGGGGCTGCTACTGGCCCACGAATGCCGAGGCCCGCGAGTTTGGCGCGATTGCGAGATTGACCTACTCGAACAACTCGCTGACCAAGCTGCGATCGCTATTCAGCAGGCTGAGCTGTATGAGCAAAGTTGCACGGCTGCCGCCACAGCTACAGCTCAAGCAAGGCAACTCACCAAAGCCGCAGAACAACAGCAAGCCCTGTTTGAAGTGATCACCAAGATTCGCGAGTCGTTAGATCTGCAAACGATCTTTCAAGCGACCGCCCGCGAAGTCCGTCATCTGCTCAATGCCGATCGCGTTGGGGTGTTTCGCTTTGAGCCGCACTCTAATTGTCATGTTGGGGAGTTTGTCTCTGAGGATGTCGTACCTGGGCTGACTTCGGTGCTGTCCGCCAAAGTCCGAGATGATTGTTTTGGTGATCAGTATGCACCCTTCTATCTACGCGGCAGAATCCAAGTGGTTCATGATGTGCGCTCTGCCAATCTCAGCGACTGTCACCAAAGGATTTTGGAGCAATTTCAGATCAAAGCCAATCTGGTCGTGCCCCTGATCCAAGGCGATGATCTGTGGGGCTTGCTGTGTGTCCACCAGTGCCAAGCACCCCGCCGCTGGACGACCGCAGAAATTGATTTTGTTACCCAAATTGCGGCGCAGTTGGGGGTGGCGATTCAACAAGCCGAACTTTTGACTCAAACCCGACGAC
>CBIHQL010000480.1:0-3947 GCA_966211855.1 uncultured bacterium | reverse complement strand
AAGCATGAGCCACGAGTTGCGATCGCCCCTCAACGCCATCTTGGGCTTTGCTCAACTATTACACCGCAGCCCCACGCTCAGCGCCGATCAACGAGAAAACGTTGACACCATCATCCGCAGTGGCGAACACCTCTTAACCCTGATCAATAACGTCCTCGACCTCTCGAAAATCGAAGCAGGGCGGATTACGCTCAACGAAACCGACTTTGATTTGCATCAGTTACTCGATGATGTCGAAGCGATGTTTCAGTTGCGATCGCAGGAAAAACAGATCCAGTTGATTTGCGATCGCGATGTAAATTTGCCTCGATATATCCGCACCGATCAAGTTAAACTGCGTCAGGTTCTGATCAATCTGCTCAGCAACGCCATCAAGTTTACAGAGCAAGGTAGCGTGACGCTACGAGTTATGCCAGGAACGCACAGGCAGCAGGCAGATCTGGCTCAATTTTCCATCTTGTTTGAGGTTGAAGATACAGGGGTTGGTATTGCTCCTGACGAAGTTGAAAATCTATTTACAGCTTTTGCTCAAACGCAATCGGGTAAAGCGCACGAGGGCACAGGCTTGGGCTTGGCAATCAGCCGCAAATTCGTCGAACTCATGGGTGGCACGATTGCCGTGAGCAGCCAACCCCAGCAGGGTAGCATCTTCCGCTTCGATATATGGGCGATCGCTGCTACTCCAGTCAACTCGTCTCAGCAGCTTCGTGTCGTGGGCTTGGCACCCAATCAAACTCACTATCGCATTCTGGTGGTCGATGATAAATTTGCCAACCGTCAATTATTGATCAAGCTGTTGGCTCCACTGGGTTTTGAGGTTCAAGAAGCCAGCAACGGACAAGAGGCGATCGCGATTTTCCAAGCCTGGGAACCGCACCTGATCTGGATGGATATGCGGATGCCCGTCATGGATGGATATGAAGCCACCAAGCAAATTAAAGCTACTACCAAAGGACAAGCCACCGCTGTGATTGCGCTAACGGCGAGTGCCTTGGAAGAGCAAAAAGCCATTGTCCTCTCTGCTGGATGCGATGGCTTTATCCGCAAACCATTTCAGGAAGCAGAGATTTTTGCGGCGATGCAAAAACATATCGGCGTGCGTTACATCTATACCGATTCAGCAGCCATGAGTCTCATGCAGTCCAACAATCAACCAACAATTTCCAACAAAGACTTGGCAGAGCAACTGCGATCGCTACCAACCAATCTCATCAATGAATTACAAACATCTCTTCACAATGTCGATTTAGATTCTCTCTCAGACTCTATTACAGAAATTGAAAAAACTAATTCTTTACTTGCTTCTATATTGAAGAAACAGATTGACAACTTTGAGTATGAGCAAATTCTAGCTGCCATCCAGATGATTTATTAAGTCACCCATGCAAGGGATAAAGTTACGATGACTACCAGCGAGACAAATCAATCTAGCTTCAGTATTTTGGTTGTCGATGATACTCCAGATAATTTGCGCTTGTTAGTTGGATTGCTCACCGAACAAGGTTATAAAATTCGCCCCGTTACAAGTGGCAAAATGGCATTATCGGCGGCTCAAGGAATGCCACCCGACCTGATTCTATTGGATATTAACATGCCCGAAATGGATGGATATCAGGTTTGTGAGCAACTTAAAGCAGATGAGCGCACACGAGATATTCCAGTCATCTTTTTAAGCGCCCTAAACGATGTGTTTGATAAAGTCAAAGCGTTTGCAATTGGGGGAGTCGATTACATCACAAAACCCTTTCAAATTGAAGAGGTGTTAGCTCGAATTAATACCCATTTGGCGCTAAAATCGCTGCAAAGTCATCTACAGCAAAAAAATCACGATTTAGAAAAAACGCTCTATGAGCTGCAAACCACTCAAGCTCAACTCATTCAATCTGAGAAAATGGCAGTTTTAGGTCAAATCGTTGCAAATGTTGCCCACGAAATCAACACACCGTTAGGAGCAATTCGATCGTCTGCCGGCAATATTGCTACTTTCCTCCATCACAGCTTAGAAGCGTTGCCCCATTTTTTGCAATCACTCTCCCCAGAGCGGAAACAGGATTTCTTCACACTGCTCAATCGTTCAACACAAATTAATAACTATTTTTTGACGCTCTCTCATAAGGAAAAACGTCATTATAAACGCAACCTCATTCAACAGCTTAAAGCTTTGGGAATTAGCGATGCTGATACGATCGCAGATACCTTGATTGATATTGGAATCTATGATGACATCGACTCACTTCTACCTCTGCTGCAAGCTGAAGATAACCACATCATTCTCAATGTTGCCTATGAGCTGATTAGTATCCAGAAGAGTACACAGACAATTATCACAGCCAGCGATCGGGCATCGAAAGTCGTGTCGGCACTAAAGAGTTATGCTCATCAAGACTCTACAGGTAAAAAGATAGAAATCAATTTGATTGATAGCATTGAAACTGCGTTAACGCTCTATTATAACCAGATCAAACACAACGTTGAAGTTATTCGACAGTATACAGAACTTCCACCCGTTCCTTGCTTTCCCGACGATCTGAATCAAGTCTGGACAAATTTGATTCAGAATGCTTTACAAGCCATGAATTACAAAGGAGTTCTTACAATCTCTACGACTCATTTGGGTAATAAAGTTGAAATTGGCATCACTGACACAGGGAGTGGTATTCCCCAAGACATTCAATCAAAAATCTTTGAACCCTTCTTCACCACGAAACAAATGGGAGAAGGAAGCGGATTAGGATTGAGTATTGTTCAAAAAATAATTGCAAAACACGGGGGCACTATTACCGTAGAGAGCATCCCCGGTAAAACACAATTTATTGTATCTTTACCCCTGTTATGAAGAAGTAGACAGCGCTTCGATTTCAGAGCGTGAAACCTAATCTATGCGTAACCATTGCTGCTCTGCACCCATTCAGCCACCCTTTGCAAATCCCGGATACAGCGTCATGCCTCCATCCACAAAAAGGGTCGCTCCATGCACATAATCCGAATCATCAGAAGCCAGCCATACTGCTGCTTTGCCGATATCATCAGGCACACCCACTCGGTTGTAAGGAATGAGTTTTAGCAATTGAGCTTCGGCTTCTGGTGTACTCCATGCAGCGGTATTGATGCTCGTTTTAATAGCTCCAGGGGCAATGCTGTTCACTCGAATTTTGTGGGGTGCGAGCTCTTGAGCAATACTCTTCATCAACATATCAATGCCCCCTTTACTACTGGCATAATTGACGTGTCCTGCCCAGGGAATCACTTCATGAACAGAACTGATACAGATAATTTTTCCTGCTGCACAAGACACATCCGGTCTAACTCCACGACGTAAAAATTCTTTGGCGGCTTCACGAGCACACAGAAATTGCCCAGTCAGGTTAACACTCAACACCAAATTCCACTGCTCAAGCGTCATATCGACAAACGCTGCATCCTTTTGAATTCCGGCATTATTGACCAGAATATCGATCGTTCCAAAGTGTTGAAACATTTGCTCAAACATGGCTTTAATGTCATCTTCTTTGGCAACGTTTGCGCCAATGGCGATCGCTTCTCCACCTTGTGAGGTGATGTCGTTGACAATCTTTTCTGCTCCGTCTTTATCAGAGTGGTAGTTAACCACAACTGACGCACCTGCTTGTGCGAGATGACGAGCAACTGCTTCTCCAATACCGGAGCTAGAGCCTGTTACCAAAGCTTTTTGACCTTTGAGTAAGTGAGGAGAATAGCTCATAATTCTTAGTCAAATTTGTTCAAGATAGTATTACCTTAGGGATAACGACGAATCATTGACGTCCACCTTCTGATAGAACGTTAGGATAATCTCTCTCGAGCAGTAAAAGATTTTAGGCTTGTTATGCTTTTATAAAAATCTTGGATTATAGAGATCGCACAAGGAACTAAAGCTATATTTATGAAAACCTATATTTGTGAAGGGAGGGTAGAATGTTTAGGCTGCC
>CBIHQL010000479.1:0-3948 GCA_966211855.1 uncultured bacterium | reverse complement strand
TAGCCCTAGCGTTGCTCGATAAACTGGGGCTGCAAGATTTGGTGCAGGCGATCGTTTCTGGCAATACTCGTGCCCTCTCACGGACCCCTGGGGTCGGTGCTAAAACCGCTGAACGGATTGCTCTGGAACTCAAAACTAAACTAGCCGAATGGCGACAGCAGAGTGGGTTGTCTTCGCTTCCCTCAGCAGGGCCAACTGCCGAAATTCAAGAAGATGTGGAGCTGACACTTTTGGCATTGGGCTACACCAGTGACGAGATTATGCAAGCGTTGCAAGCTGTGGGACAAAACTCTAGCTTGGCAAAAAATGACGAACCCGAAGCTTGGATTCGGCAGGCGATCGCTTGGCTCAGCCAATAAAACCTATCCTCCGGCTTGCCCCTGTGTCTCTGGGGACTGATGTGCCTGCTGTCTAAAATTTTGAGAATAGAGAAACCCTCAGAATTTCTAATGGTAGGGTTATCTTTTTTCAAGATTTTTATAGGACTTTTATGGCAAGCCCAGTTGAGTTCAGTTTATTTGCTCCTCGTGTTGAAAAAGTTGCTTTAATTGGCTCATTTAAGGAGTGGCAAGAAATCGACATGACCAAAGGAGAAGATGGCTATTACCGGGCTGCTGTAGATTTAGCAGACGGTGTTTATCAATATAAATTTCGAGTCCTTTCAAAAACAGAATATCTCTACGATCAGTGGCTAGATGTGAACGATCCTTACGCCACTGAAATTGATTTAGTGACCCAAACAGGTGTGCTTCGAGTCAAAGATGGGCACAAAGTCAGCACCTTTTATGAATGGCAGCATGATGACAAACCGCTCCCAGCCAATGAAGAACTGATCATTTATGAAATGCATGTTGCTGACTTTGTGGGTGACATGGAAGGTGTCACTCTTGGGCAATACTTTCAAGCTGCAATTTCCAAGTTAGATTATTTAGTTGAGCTGGGCATTAACGCGATCGAACTGATGCCCGTCACCGAATACACTGGCAATTACCGCTGGGGTTATTTGGTGCGTTATTTCTTTGCTCCCGAATCGAGCTACGGCAACCCCGAAGACTTGAAGCAATTTATTGACGAGTGTCATGCCCGTGGTATTCGGGTCTTGATTGATGGTATTTACAATCACTCTGATGGTGAAAGCCCACTGCTGAAGATTGACCGAGATTATTGGTACTACCATGACATGCACTATCCCGATGATCCGGCGAACTGGTGGGGGCCAGAGTTTAACTATGAAAACTATGACGAAACCTTAGGCATTAAACCCGCCTGGAAATTTATTGGCGATGTCGTGCGCTATTGGATCGAGGAATATCATATTGACGGTATTCGTTATGATGCAATTCGCCAACTCGGTAACTACGATTTTCTATTTTGGATTACTCAAGAAGCAACTAAAGCAGCCGGAAACAAGCCCTTCTACAACATTGCCGAGCATATTCCTGAAGCTGTTTGTGTAACTAAACCCGATGGCCCTTTTGAAGGTTGTTGGCACGAAAGTTTCCGCATTTTTGCAATCGAGCATATCTGCGGTGAAAACTTTAATTTAGAGAAGCTCAAAGAATCGTTAGATGGTAAATTACAAGGTTTTTCGGGAGCAACTTCGGTTGTTAACTACTTAGCTAGCCACGATCGCGAACGCACTTTAACTGAACTGGGCGATCGCGGAATTTTTGACGAAGCAGCGCTACAAAGAGCCCAATTTGGTGCAGTCTTGCTATTTACAGCCGTGGGTCTGCCAATGATTTGGATGGGCGATGAGTTTGGTGAATATAAACGCAAAACTGAAACCACTACAAAACCCAATCGATTGCAATGGCATTTAGTTGAGCAAGAATTCAATCAAAATCTGTTGCGCCACTATCAACAGATGACAGCTCTGCGCAAAAAAGTTCCGGCACTCCAAACGGGCAATATCGACTTTTTCTATGAACATTTTGAAAATAAGATTTTGGCCTATGGTCGCTGGAATGATCAAGGTTCACGACTCGTTGTCGTTGCTAATTTTTCTGATCAAGAATTTGCTGACTACGAAATCCCTGAATTTCCAGCAGATGGTCATTGGTATGAGTGGCTGAGCGGTCAAACGGTTGCAGTAAGCGATCGCTGCCTCAAAACAAACCTTGCTCCCTACAGTGCCAAAATCTTTATTCACGAGAACTAAATATTGAGACTTTTCCAGTTAAGTTGCTGAAGATTGATACCTGGCTGCGATCGCTCAGTTTTTGCCCAGAGCCATCTTCGGCAACCTCTATCTTTAGGCACAAAGTCCTGCCTGTCAAAAAAATTCTATTTCCTCAGCAGGATGCATCAACCAATTCCATCGCTAGAGAATCGGAACATCTTTTTTGAATAATCAAATTCCTATGACAAGCTCTATTGAATTCAATTTATTTGCCCCCTATAACGAGAAAGCTGCATTAATTGGCTCTTTTTCAGACTGGAAAGAGGTGCCAATGCAAAAGGGCAAAGACGGTTATTTCCGCACTAAAGTCGATTTAGCAGACGGCGTTTATCAGTACAAATTTCGGGTGCAATCCAAGAGTTGGTTTTTTGAACCCGATCAGTGGGTAGATGTTAATGACCCCTATGCAACAGACATCGATAACCCAACTCAAAACGGGATTGTCCGCATTAAAGATGGTGAGCGAATTGTTGATACTTACGTGTGGCAACATGACAGCAAACCGCTACCACCCGATCATGAATTAGTCATTTATGAAATGCACGTAGGTGACTTCTCAGGTGGAGAAGACGATCCCTACGCTCGCGGTCAATACAAGCATGTGATCGAAAAACTGGATTATCTGTGCGATTTGGGCATCAACGCGATCGAACTGATGCCTGTCAAGGAATACCCCGGTGATCATAGTTGGGGCTATAACCCGCGTTACTTCTTTGCTACCGAATCGAGTTACGGCACCACAGCCGACTTGAAACGCCTGATCGACGAATGTCATGCTCGCGGCATTCGCGTAATCATGGATGGAATTTACAACCACTCCGAAGCCGAAAGCCCTCTCACCCAGATCGACCACGACTATTGGTATCACCACGAGCCACGCGACCCCGACAATAACTGGGGGCCAGAATTTAACTACGAGCATTACGACGAAAACCTAGACACCTACCCTGCCCGCCGTTTTGCTGGGGACACCGTTCGCTTTTGGGTTGAGGAATATCATATTGATGGCATTCGCTTTGACGCAGCTCGTCAAATTGCCAACTACGATTTCATGCATTGGATTGTGCAAGAAGCCAAAAAGTCAGCAGGTCAAAAACCGTTTTTCAATATTGCTGAGCATATTCCCGAAAATCCCAGCATCACCAATGTCGATGGCCCGATGGACGGCTGCTGGCACGATAGTTTCTACCATTGCGTGTTGGAGCACATTTGTGGCGACACCTTTGATCTAGAACGATTAAAAGATGTGATTGATGCCAGACGGCAGGGCTTCATGGGCTCTACCAATGTGGTCAACTACCTCACCAACCACGATCACAACCACTTGATGGCTGAGTTGGGCGATCGCGAAATCTTTGACGAAGCCGCCTTTAGACGCGTCAAGCTAGGTGCTGCCCTGTTAATGACCGCTATGGGTGTGCCGCTAATCTGGATGGGCGAAGAATTTGGCGAGTACAAATACAAAACCGTAGACCAAGCCAAGATTGAATGGCCCCTGCTAGCTAACGACCTCAACCGGGGCTTATGGGACTACTACAAAGGCTTGATCAACCTACGGAAGAATAATCACGCCCTCTATACCGAAAACGTTGACTTCTTCCACGAAAACCCCGAAGCCAAAGTCCTGGCCTACACTCGCTGGAATGACGAAGGTTCTAGAGTGGTTGTCGTCGCCAACTTCTCTGATCAGTTCTTGGCAGGCTATCAAGTACCCAACTTCCCTGCCAACGGCACCTGGCACGAATGGACAAGAGACTACGACATTG
>CBIHQL010000478.1:0-3960 GCA_966211855.1 uncultured bacterium | reverse complement strand
AAAACCACTCATCAGCGAGCCACGCAAAGGTTGTGTCAAATTTCTGCCGAAACTTCACCTGCAAGGCTTGCACCTGAGCAATCACCTCTTGAGCTTTAGCAGTCGTCACAGGCACCAGTTCATCTTCGGCGGGGCGGAATTTGGTTAAGCCTACTGGCACCACTGCAACCGAAGCCACTGCCGGGATCTCGCCTTGGTGAAACTCCGCTAAATCGAGGAGGGTTCTTTCGAGGTGTTCACCGTCATTAATGCCTGGGCAAACAACTACTTGAGCATGAATTTGCAGTTGGCGCTCTTGAAACCATTGCAACTGCGATCGCAACTGACCCGCTCTGGGGTTTTTGAGTAAGCGAGTGCGTACCTCTGGCTCGGTTGCATGTACCGAAACATACAACGGCGACAACCGCATTTGCTCAATTCGCTCCCACTCCCGTTGAGTGAGGTTAGTGAGCGTCAAATAACTGCCGTAGAGAAAGCTGAGCCGATAGTCGTCATCTTTGAGATACAGCGTCTGCCGCATTCCGGGCGGTTGTTGGTCAATAAAGCAAAATGGGCAGCGGTTGTTGCACTGAATCAACCCATCAAATAAAGCAGTTTCAAACTCCAACCCCAAGTCGTCGTCGTAGTCTTTCTCAATCTCGACATGGTGCGTTTTACCCTTGGTGTCGAGCACTTCTAGCTCTAAAACTTCATCCGCACAGAGAAATTGATAGTCAATGAGATCACGGGGTTGTTGACCATTGATCGACACTAAGCGATCGCCCGGTTCAAAACCAATCTCAGCCGCAATCGAGTCAGACAGCACTTTGGTAATTAAAGCCGGACGAATCGTCGCTTCACTCATGGATGTCAAATTGAGAACGCAAGGAGCAACTCCTATTCTAGAGAGTCTAGTTACAGCTCAGCGTTCTGATTAGTCAGGTATGGAGCAATTTAGCTATTTTGCAAAATGCCTGTGGCGATCGCGCCCAAAATCACCACCCCAAACACCAAGCGATACCAAACAACCACCCAGGTGCTCTGAGTTTGTAAAAAGCGCAACAGCCAAGCGATCGCGAGGTAAGAAAAAAACGCTGCTGATAAAACACCGACCAACAACGGCAGCAGACCTGATTCACTCAGCCCCTGCTCCAGTGCATCTTTTAACTCCACCAATCCGGCTAGCGTAATCGCGGGAATGCCTAACAAAAACGAAAACCGCGCGGCTACTGGACGCTCTAAGCGCAACAGTAAAAGCCCCCCTGTCAGCGTCGAACCCGAACGTGACACACCAGGGATCAATGCCAAAGCCTGCGCCAAGCCCATGACAATCCCATCTTGAACCCCCAACTTATTAAAGTCACGTTCTCGCTTGCCAATCTGCTCTGCCAACCCCAGCAGCAGTGACATCACGATCGAGGCCACAGCGATCGCGCCCATGCTTCGCAGCGGTGAGTTATCAAAATCAGGAATCAAGGCTTTAATGAATAGCCCGCAAACCAAAATCGGTAGCGTTCCGAGCGCAATACCCAGAGCAATCCGAAAATTTTGGTCTTCATATTCCCCTTGCACCAAGGCTTTGCTAGCCCCCGTCAAAATCTGGACAATATCTTGCCAGAAGTACCACAGCACAGCCGCAATACTACCCAACTGAATCACGGCGGTATAAGCCACGCCCGGATCTCCCCAACCCAACAAAACGGGTACGACCTTGAGGTGGGCTGTACTACTAATCGGCAAAAACTCGGTCAGCCCTTGCACAATGCCTAGCACAAAAGCTTCCCAAATCTTTTGCCAGAGGCTCATATCAGATGCCATGCGTATCACTCCAGAAACTTGAGACTAAATTGAGTTGACAGATGCAATCTTCACTGTCCTCAACAAGCCTGGGGAATTATCAGGACGTTAGAAACAGTAATGGATCCTGCTATAGCCTAAAGGAGGGTTGCCCCTTTAGAAAAGTTTCTAATATTACGTTTGCCCAAGAAAAAGCACAATTGCTAAGCCTCAGCCATCAACTCCTAGCGGCTAATCGCTGGCTCAACTATGCCTGACTACGGATTGCTCACAAAAAAACCTAAGTTATGATATGAGACATGCCCCCCAGGGGGATATGCCTGTGTTATGTTAAAAAAAGTAAATTACATAAGAAAGATAATAATTACTTTGTCTTCTTTCACCCCGCCGTCCCCACCGACTTCCTTCGTTGAGTCAACTCCAGACTTGACGACCTCGCCCACAACATCTTGGTTAAGCGATCGCTGGCTGATGTTTGCCGGAGCTGTATTTCTGGTTTCCATCCCAGTTTTCATCCAAGCGCCACTCGTCCGGTTATTCCCCGAATTGAGCCTGCTACTAACCGGGGGTTGGGTCGCTCTCAGCCTCGCACTGATGAAGCGTGATAAAACTCGACTTTGGGGCGACTTATTGTGGGGGTTTACCTGGAGTTGGTTAGCTGGGTCAATTTACTGGGGTTGGCTGCGGTGGGAGCCATTTTTTCATTTGCCCATTGAAGCGATCGGCCTACCAATTGCGGTTTGGTGCTTGTGGCAGCGGTGGAGCAAAATCGGCAACTTATTTTATCTAGGGTCGCTCTTTGGCACCATTATCACTGATTTATATTTTTATATCGTTGACCTAATTCCCCACTGGCGGCAACTCATGCACGTCAGCCCTGAATTGGCCTTGCCTATTTTTCAGCAGGCTCTGACGCAAATGCATACGCCTTGGGGTATTGGCTGGGCCGCAGCACTGGCAAGTTTGCTCTTGGTGGCTGGGTTGATTCCCTTGCGATCGCAGCACTCTCACTGGTGGGCATTTGCTGGGGCAGTTCTCAGCACAATTTTGGTAGATGGTTTATTCTGGTTGGTAGCCTCAGCCGCTTGAGGAGCATCGCCTGTGTCGGAGCAAACATTTGTTTCTAGACAAGATGATGGTTCCTTATTGTGCGCTCTGGCAAATTTGATTACAGTTTGTTTTTAAGTTAAATTTCCGAAGGCATACGCTGACATAAGTGGATGTGTCATAGATAGTCGTAGACAGATGTGTCAGGATGCATCATAGGGAAAGATCAGTGGTTCTTAGCCTGTGGTGAGTTTTCAATCTGCCCCCCATTTGGTACTCCGCACCGAGTCAGGTGATCGTTATCTACCGTTAGTCGGCAGCAACTGCTGGACGATTGGCCGAAGCGATGACAACAATTTTGTGCTGCCCGATCGCTGGATTTCTCGTAACCATGCCATGTTGCAGTGCATGGAAACCGGGGAGTTCTACTTGATCGATCTCGGAAGCCGCAATGGTTCTTTTGTGAATGGTCGTCGTGTGAGTGTCCCGGTGACGCTACAAAACGGGGATCACTTGACCTTTGGGCAAACGGAACTGGAATTTTATTGCCCCTCTACCGATCACTTAGTTGATCCGTCGATGGGAATGGACTCGAAAGAATTTACTGCAACCGCAACGCTGCATGTCCGTCGGTTGATCTCGGTATTGGTTGTCGATATTCGCGACTTCACGGGGTTGACGCGCCAACTAGACGAAAAAATCCTCTCAGAAGTCATCGGCACCTGGTTTCGCCATGCCGGAGAAATTATTCGCGAGTATGGCAGTTGGGTAGACAAGTACATTGGTGACGCGGTCATGGCAGTGTGGATTCATGGCACGCAAGGCGTCAATAATGACGAAATGTTGCGAATCTTCCGAGCCTTGAGTGCGTTACATAAGATGACCAACGACTTGTACGACCAATATCCGCTGCCCTTTCCACTACGGATTGGCGCGGGGGTGAATACAGGTTTTGCGATGGTAGGCAATACAGGTAGTGGCGATCGCCCCGACTACACCGCCTTAGGCGACACAGTAAATGCAGCGTTCCGGCTCGAATCTGCCACTAAGCAAATCGGGCTAGACGTAGCGTTGGGCGAAACCACCTACAATCACTTGCCCATGCTGGCGGCTAACGAAACGCTTTTTAAGGAGCAT
>CBIHQL010000477.1:0-3961 GCA_966211855.1 uncultured bacterium | reverse complement strand
CTCCTAGTTGTTGAGCTGCTGACTGGAGGGCTTGCCGCAGTTTGAGTTCGTCTTCATGAAAAAACAAAACTAGGGGCAAAGTTGCGATCGCGATTTCGCTCAGATCCGTGGGTTGATCTAGCGCTCGACGTTCAGATTGGGCTGAGAGACGTTGCTGCCAGTCAACAAGGTCTAGGGTTTGACACGCCACTAAACTCTGAGCCGTAGCAGCCATCCACTGAGTGCAGCAAGGTACAAACGTCTGCTGATCCAGCGACACTCTTGATGAAATGGGCGATCGCGGCGATCGCTTAGCTAATATCCCTTGTTGTTCTCCCAGTGCCGCCCCCAATAGAACGCCACAAAATCGGTTAAAGAGTGAATACTGCACAACGCCTCCTGAGCCAGCAACTACTGAGCGCCCATAAAACAAAAGAGGGGCGACTTGCCCCCCTTACCTATTTAAAGGTCTTCAAGAGTTTTGATTTCAACAGCGTCAGGCTGATCTCTAACTCATGACCGTCGAACTTCATTTTTGACGAACTTAGCCTTGTGCAGGCTCAATGCGAGCGTAGAACAGACCGCGAATCTTCACATCGCTAGGTGCGCGAGAACCCATATCTGTTTCAGAAGGTTGATCGCTTTCAAAGGTGCCAGCAATTTCACCTGTCGTGTTATCTACTTTGGCAACTTGCAGAGAGATGTGGCCCTTACCAATATCAAACTGCTTCGCATTTTCGCGAGCCAACTCTTCGCTATCGGCACGAGCAGGCAGAGCAACCGCGTTGTCATAACCAGTGGTCAAACCACGACCTTTAGGATCGAGGAAGTTAGAAGTCCGGTAAGAGGGGACTTTAAACTCACCTTGGAAGTCGGTCGAGGTGTTGATGCTGGTCAAGCCAGATTGAGTTTGGGCCACCAACTCTTTGATGGTGAACAAGAAAGGAACGCGCTCACCACCGGGCAGTTGCACCGTGATTGCTTGGAAGTCAAATCCATCTTCTTCGATGAAGGTTAAGCTACCGTCTGCCGAAGGCTTCAGGGGGCCGCTCACTGATTCGATCGAAGAGGTCTTCCGGGTCACTAGCTTCGCAGGCACGTATTCTGCTCTGGCCCGCTTGCTAGCACCTTCTTCTTTGACAAAAAACTCAGTGGGTTGCAAGCACAGGCTGTTCAGGAAATAAGACTGACCTGGCTCAACTGCGATCGATCCACGACTCGTTTCTGACAATTGGGGGCAATTGTTTGCCAAACCCGTTCCTCTGATCTGCTCATAGGTCATGGTGTCTCGGCTCATTGCAGTGGTTTCTGGACCCCCGCTACAAGCAGTCAGCAGCCCCAAGCACAAGGCTAAGAGTGAAACGATTAAAGCACGATACCTCATAGTCAACCTCAATAACCAATGATATAAATCCCTGCCAGGGCAATCTCAAATTTGGGCTTCAGGTACTTCCAGCGAGTAGGGTGATGGCCTGCAATTAACCTGAGGTAAAACGGCTACGTGTTATAAACACCGACACTCTGCTTTGAAGAAAGCGACCGCAACCACCAGGGAAACTCTTCGCACCACTGCCAGATTGAGCTGGATTTTTATGATGTCTGAAATGGTCTGGCCAAGACCTAATACAGCATTTTACACGTCTGCGTAACGCCTTTCGCGGCTGGAGAGTGCGCAAATCACAAATGTTTTTGCTTGGGGATCAAAGCAGAGTCAAGGTTAGCGCTGCTGAGTTCTCTGCTTTAAGAATTCGGTGAGCCTGTAGACTCTTGTAAAGTTGGGTTAGTCTCTGTGTCTAAACCTGCGTCCAAAGGATGAGTACTATGCCTGAGAGGGAGCCTGAGTCACCCTTACCACCCGACTTTCAAGCAATTGTTGAGGCAGTTAATACAGCAGCTCAGCAATCGCAAGGAGACTGTTTGCAACTCTTAGCATTGTTACGGTTGCTCGAAAGCTTGCACCGAGGGGTTTCTGATGGCTTATTTCAACCATCACTGCCGACTAATCGCCAAGCGCTCTATGCCCTGCTACGAGATATTGAAGCAGAGGGTGGGTGGCCTTATATTCATCGCATGAAATTACAAGGCTTGTTGGCAAATTTGGCTATTGAGATTGAAGCAGATGAAGGTGTGGAATCAGGTGAGGGTGTAGAAGTAGATACCTCCAATGCTCTTGAGGCGGAAGCTGACTTACCAACGAGCTAAAGCATCCTCGCTGAGATAACAAGCGATCGCTGCCTGACCAGGTGCCTGAGGCTCTTGCAGCACTCTATCAAGCCAAATAAATAGACTGCGATCGCCTTTTTTTGCGAGATTGGTAACTTCAATCAATGCATCCAGTAAAGTGGATTTGCTAACTTTTAACAGCTCTAAGCACATCAATCTTTGTCATTTGACAAATTTAGTGCATTGTTATTTAAAAACTTTCTACCATTCATTTATAAAAACAAGATTCAGATTTTCCGGCTGCTCTTTTGTCGGGTTTGTATAATCATCTACAGGTCTAAAATCAGCAGCACAAAGTTAATTTTAGGTTAAGCCGAGGTTATTGGTTCTAGGTTTTAATTCTCTCGGTTGACAATGCACAATACAAGCATCTCCGTTTCTGCTGAATAGCCAGATTCGATCTGCTGCCCTGTTGATACTCATGGTCACGACAAACTCACCTGCTGCTTCAGTGCCAACGCTTTCTCTAGACTCTATATTGCAGGAATTAGAACTGCATGATTCGCAAATTGACGCTGAGCGATCGGGGTCAGAAGTGGCTCAAGTTTTTGAGGAAAACCCACTGGTGCCAGGGGTTATTTTAATCGAGCAAGATGAGTTAGTAGGAGTGTTATCAAGGCGAAAGTTTTTAGAGCAGATGAGCCGTCCTTATGGGTTGGAATTATTCTCTCGTCGCCCACTCAAAATTTTGTATGGCTTCGCTCAAAGTGAAGTTTTGGCTTTACCGGGTCATACCTCGATTGTCACCGCAGCTCGTGAAGCACTCCAGCGATCGCCTGAGCTTTTATATGAGCCAATCGTGGTACAACTGCCATCGCAAGAATATCGTTTGTTGGATGTACATCAACTTTTAGTTGCCCAATCTCGCATTCATGAATTGACAACTCAATTGCTGCAAGCCCAAACTCAAGCTCATTTAATTCAAACTGAAAAAATGGCAAGTTTGGGGCGGATGATTGCTGGAGTGGCTCATGAAATTCTCAACCCGGTTAATTTTATTTGGGGTAATTTGAGTTATCTCGGTAACTATTCCAAGGATTTGATTCGCTTAGTCAAGGTTTATGAGCAAGAGTCAAATCAAATCCCATCTCAAGCGATCGCGACCAAAGCAGAGATTGACTTTGATTTTTTGGTCAAAGATTTACCCCAAGTCATTGACAGTATGAGAATTGGGGCAGAACGTCTCAAGCAAATTGTTAGCGGTCTACGCAGCTTTTCTCACATTGACGAAACTCAGTGCCGCCCTGCCAATCTGCACGAGTGCCTAGATAACACGCTGCTGATTCTCAACAATCGCTTGAAATATGGCATTGATGTGATCAAAAACTATGGAGATTTACCTCTAGTCAACTGCTATTCTGGGCAGCTGAGTCAAGTTTTTGTGAACTTAATTAGTAACGCCATTGATGCCTTAATAGAGGCGAGTGATTCGCAGAAAGCTGCTGCCAAACCCTCAAACCAACCGCTAGGGGCAGGGCAATTTTCTCGCGATCAGCCGCAAATTACAATTACCACAACCGTTTGCGCTCCACCTATTAACACTCGCAGTGCTCAACAATGGGTTTCAATTCAAATTGCTGACAACGGCCCCGGCATTCACCCAGACATTCAAGAGCGCATTTTTGAAACCTTTTTTACAACCAAGCCTGTGGGTCAAGGTACGGGGCTCGGTCTAGCCATTAGTCACCAAATTGTGACCGAGAAACACCAAGGCCAGCTCCTACTGCGATCGCAACCTGGAGTTGGCACTGAATTTGAA
>CBIHQL010000476.1:0-3961 GCA_966211855.1 uncultured bacterium | reverse complement strand
GGCTGATGCTCAAGCGATTCGCAACTTAAGCTTTTATTTACGAATCAGCTCTTAGCAGTCGATCTTGATATGAGCTTTAATCCCAATGTTGTGCTAAATCATATTTTGTCGGGTTTAGTTGGAGGCTCGATTGTAAGTGCCGTCGCCGCAGTTGTAGCAGGAGGCATTATCGGGCTGATTGTAGGGGCGCGATCGCAACAGATCAAGCGCACGATGACACCTACTATTATTGGCTCGTTTTTCGGCACTATGTTAATTGCCATCTTGCCTCTTGTGTCTGAGGCACAGCTATGGGGAGGTGGCTATAGTGGCATTTTGCTGATGTTGATGGCGTTCTTTTTAGTCCCTACAGGTTCAATCACTGGAGCGTTAGTAGGTTCCTCTTATGGAGTTGAGCTGGCTCAAAGACGGGATATCAAGAAACTCCTGCTGATTATGGCGATCGCAACTTATAGCCTGATCGCGATCGTCACCTACATACGCTTCTGGTTACATTGTCTCCGTTACGCCTGGTATTGCAGCGGTTGATATTCAAAACTCGCTTGCATCTACGCAGGAGTTAAGGGGAAATTGCTCTCCCCATCCAGGCTACAGGCTCCCGATTAAGACTTAAAAAACTGTGGCGATCGCCTTGATGCTTTATCAAGGTTTCAGGTATCTACTTATCTACTAGTCAATCTGTAGCTCGAATAAAATCCTTACGAACCCATCCATCAGCACCTGAGGTTGGAAATTTTATTTGATACCAAGTAGAACCATCACTACTTTGACTAGAGCCTACAATTAAAACTTTATCTCCAACCAACCCATAATGACGACTTTCAAAGCTTACACTCGGCCCGGTACGCACGTTAATTTGTGCCTTGGAATCTTCAGCTACAAGAACTCCTTCGTGAGGTAAATTTGATGAGGGTTTTACATTGGCTGACAATGGGAAAATCGTTTCATCAGACATTTCAGGGGGTATGGACGAGACTGTAGATGGAGAAGGTTCATTAACTGGTTGTGGAGGATTGGTCTCCCTTAATAATTGAGGGGATTGAGATGGTGATGGATATGGTTCAGTTACGGTCTGAGGAATACTCAAAGGAAACTCACCCTCCGGCCTGTATCGAACCACTAAGGCATCTTTAACAATGATAGAACCATCAGTATCTTGAGCATCAGATCTAATCTTTACATAATCACCATCTGATTCAAGGGTGAATAGACCAGGACTTATGCCATCAACCCATCGCTGATCTGTCCTGCCAAAGCAATCGTTTAGAGTCCTAGATTTATCAGTCCATCTTTTTGAAGCTAAATCAAACACGGTTTCCCATTCTTGCCTTGCTGTATCTACAGGCATTTCTGTAGCGCACTCCCAGGAGCGCTGGTGACTAAGAATAATTGTCTTGTCGCTCTGCTTAATTCTTCCAGGCGCCTCATAAGAGAAGTCTAAGCCTTTGACGTTTACGAGTGCTTCAACACTTGTTTCTTCAGAGTTAGATAAAAGGCTAGGAATTGATGTTTCTGATTTAAATAATTCAGCTTTTGATGCACTCAGAGCGATTAGTACAATACCAGCTATAACGATACCTAGTCTTTTTGATACATCCAAGTACCAGCCTTGTTTCTCTAAGAACCGATCTACAGAGGGTAGCAAGAGAGCACTCCAAAACAGGAAGGCAAATCCTGCTAAAGGCTGTTGTAGGAAGCTCAACAGCGCAACTGCAAGAAAGAACCATCCAAAAAACTGTTGAACCATCTTCGTAACTTATTTAACTCTATTAATTATTGATAGTTCCCTTATTTGAGCTTGATTAAACATAAGCTATTTCATCTTTGTGTAAGTATAAGAGCAGATTGCAAGATACAAAGGTAAGTAAGAAGCGATCGCTCTCCCAATTGCTTGAATTAAGCATGACGAGTGCGATGAAGAAACTTCATTTTGATCATGGCAGTGGCGATCGCTAATATCAATGCAATGGGATGATGGAGCAACATTGAAACCAAAATCGTGATTGTTGATAAGACAAAAGCTCCTACAAAGCTAATCAGTAGCGAGATGTCTTGCGTGAAAGATTTGATAAAGGGGATAAAGCTGAGCATTTCGCTAAGGGGAGCCATCACGAAATTCATACCAAACCACATAGCAAGAAAGCCGCCGAATCTAAATGTCCACAACATGAACAAATAGTCACTGCGGAATTTAGCGATCGCTTGCTCTCGGCTGCCGGGGAATAGCTCATAAAAAGAATGCTTGCCCTTTGCTAGATAGGGAGTAATTTGATCAGGGCTGTTGAGTTGCCCAAACACTGTCGCGATCGCCTTTGCGGGTAGAGCTTTATAGAAAATGCGGAGATCTCCAATCTGTGGGTTGCTGAGAGAGCTTGTGCCAGCATAGAGATAATTTCCATCAAGGGAAATCGATTCATCTAGCTCAAGGTTTTGTCGCTGTAAGGTGAGATCTGGGAGGGAAGAGACATTGATTTCAGGCATATTCAATCGAAAAATGCCTACCTTCACATCAGGAACTTTGTAGATTTGCTCTGGAATCACATGCTGGATTACGCGATCGCTGCCTGGTACGCGGTAGGTGTAGTGAAAGCCATCCACCTCTTTACGAGGGTTTTTGTGCGACTCTGAATATTTGAAAGAGCTAGAATTGTCTGGGTTAGAAGTCCATTCTTTGTGATAGGTGTAAGTTGTAGTTTTTGTCTCTGAGTTGTCAATCAAACTCTTTTTTGTTTCGGTTTTCTGCTCCTCATCCCAGGCATACATCTCAACGTGGCGATCGAGCACAATGTAGTCTCCGCGTTTGACAAATAAATAATCGCCTAATTTCTGGCTAGAGGTAACGGTGCCTGTCGTAGAAACTAACTTACCTTGAGCCGCAGGATTGAGAGCAGTTGATGAAATCTCGATCGCAGTTTTAGCGATCTCGGAGAAATCAATTCGGCCTTCATTCCAGTAGAGCACAAAGAATGAGGCAAAAAATAAGCCAACACCTAACAGCGCCGCAATCCAAGACTGAGCGAAGCGATCGCCCCAGCGGTCAGTTACAACCTCTTGATATTGCTCACTCATAGAGAATGTCTCCCAAAGCCCCTACCGTTTAGTAAGATTCCTTGGGAGACAGACCAATTCCAGAGATTCTAAAGCGATCGCTAACGAATCTTAATTAGTAGCGGAACACGGCTGCTACGGGGGCTTCGTCAGGAACTTGATCGGGTGCAACTGCATAGACAGTTCCACCATTGAGCAGGGTTTGAATCGCTGCTGAGTCGAGCAGATCTTCATCACCAGGTTGGGCATCTGAATGCACTTGAATTTGATTCGCCTCTGCGTCAAACTTGCCCCACTGCTGTACCCCAACTGCAACAAATAACTGTTCTACCCGTCCGTAATAAGCGGCTGGTACGGCCTCCTTTAAGTCTTTAGAGATGCGTTCTGTACCAATGAGTTCACGGTAATGCTCGACGGCCTGTTGTCGTGCCTGCTGGAACACGGGCTCAACAATCTGCCAAGCTTCAGCGTGCAGTTCATCCGGTTGGGCAATTTTCTGGTTACCAGTAATGCCTTCATCGAGCAAGTGTGGGTATGTATTTGCTTCGTGATAAAGCGGTAATAAATATTCCACTCCAGCTAGAACGAGTGGGGCTTTCTCATCCCGCAGCGTCTCATGCAAACTTTCGTCTAAGCGATGGAAAAATTGCAGAATATCGTCTTGCTTGACACCATCATTGCCCTGCCCGTGAAAGGAACCTGGCTGTTGAAATGAATTGTTGGTGCCACCGCGAGAAGTCGCGATTCGCTGCTCAATTCCCTGGTCTGGCCCATCGTATTGCAGCGCTTCATTAAGGCTCTTGGGCATATTTTCTACCTCAAGTTCTTGAAGGCTGAAACGGCTACCCTCAAAGAATTTCACCTCATCTTGGCTGAGGGTCAACAGATAGAACTTGCCATCACCTGTCAGGAG
>CBIHQL010000475.1:0-3980 GCA_966211855.1 uncultured bacterium | reverse complement strand
AGCGACTTACTCAAGGTTGTTGTGGGTGTTACGCCACTGGTAGCCGTTTGTGCAGCAACTGACAGAGTAGCAACTGGAGAAAATACGACCATCAAAATACAGCCTACAGCCACAAACAGGCGTAGAGCGTAAAAGAGAAGGCTTTTTTTCATGAGAGCGGGTTAATTCGTCTTTACGTGTTTACACAAGCCTACAGCAAGCAATTAATACCAAAAGTGATATTTTGATAAACCTTATAACTAGAGCTAATTTATGATCTAAGTATTCTTTCTTAAGCCTATTAACTCGGAAGCTGAGTCATCATTGCTGCTACGGCACAGAGATGTCAAGCGATCGCATCTATTTATTCTCGCTTTTATTGCTCGTATAGGGCTATATGCTTTGCTCTTAGCTCCAGATATTTCTCATCTACTTTCGCCTGCTGCCACTTTTCATAAAATATCTTGGCTGACTCTGCCTTGACTGCATCTTCTTCACGGGGTAATACCTCTTTGCTCCCTTTGGCGTACTTGCGTCCTGACTTATGGTTGGCATATCGCCGCGATCGCGTGTATCCCATCTGCAAAAACTTCCGGGCCATATCCATCCCAACAAAGTCTTCTTTTAGTTTGTAGTCGAGAAACAGCTCATATATCTTGTCGGCTGAGACACGAGCAATCTCAGGAGTTTTGAATCTCCAGTAAGGCAAAATCTCGCTTTTATAGGGTTCAACCATTAGAACCCCCTGCTCACCCTTGCCAACCCGATAGAGTTCGGGATGTTGTCTAAAATCTATTTCTGCAAAGTTGAGTGAGTAGTCAAATACCATCAGACAGCGCTCACAACCATTGATATTCTTTTATTTTAATTTTGGTGAGCGATCGCTTGTTCTATCTGAGGTGATGGATGGGAAAAATAACGAAGGAGTGCGTTACACAGGAGCCATCCAAAGGCGATCGCTTCCGTCGTTGCAGAGTTAAAAAATAAAAGCTAACACTAGGAGCAACAAGGTAAAAATGCCAGTCTCAGAAAAAATCAAGTGGATTATCTTACCCTCATTACTTGTCATAGGGCTTGGTATTTTAGAAATTAAATATCCTCATGCAATGGATGGTTTTGATGATAACTATACAGGTCGAGGGATTGCTGGCCTGATCTTGCTTTTCGTTGAACTCTTCCTCATGATTACCTGGGGGAAAATTGGAGGAATTGTTACAGTCTTACTAGGAATCTTTGCCGTTACCCTCTCTTTTGTTCCTAATACTAAACACACTGAAGAAGAAACTGCTGACAA
The DNA here is from genome assembly GCA_966211855.1 of uncultured bacterium. Taxonomy (GTDB): domain Bacteria; phylum Cyanobacteriota; class Cyanobacteriia; order FACHB-46; family FACHB-46; genus CBIHQL01. The sequence continues at coordinate 2,707 of CBIHQL010000475.1, read as the reverse complement.
TTTAGGAGTTGAGGGGGTAAAACATGTAAGTACCCAAGCAATCACATCATCCGCACTGCGTACTGCTAGAACTTATATTCAAAAAAGACTTGACAATCAAAAGCCTTAACCTCTAAATCTCTAGGTGCGTTGCAACCCAGCCAACAGGATGGAAAATTGCCGCTAATCCAAAGATTCAAAAGCCGCAAGCATAGCTGTTTCACCACCCCAGGCACGTCTAACGTCATGAGGGTCGAGAATACGACAGTTGCCAAATAATCTGTTTCTTTGTAAACGCCATCCATTTACGTTAGCTATGTCAGTCCAGAAAACGTAACCTCCCATCGTAGGCGTGGGAATATTCGGCATTTGTCCCATTTTCTCTAAAAGCCTACCTATGACTTGAGGATCTTCAGCAATGCGGGTAAGTACTCTGGTCGCTAACAATTCTGGAATGAAGGTCACACTGATTTATCTCCTCAGCAAAACTAACATCTGTTCAGTCAATTGATATTTCGAGAGAGACTAGCCTAAAGATTCTTGGGTGAAGGTTTCTACGATCGCTTCGAGTTTTTCGGTGGGGCAGCATTCGGTGAGGGCTTCAAAGGCTTCGAGGAGCTTGGCGGCGCTGTCTCCGTGAAGGGGGCTGAGTGACCAGACATCTTGTGCCCAATCTTGAGGGTTGGTCGTGTCGAAAATGAGGCGTTTGAGGATTTGTTTGGTTTCTTGTTTTGAGAGAGACATATACAGCCTTGGGGTGAACGGGATACAGTTGGCAACCGAGCACTAGCACAGCCAAAAACTATGCAGCGCGATCGCACTAAACCTCAATTATGGTAACAAAAGCCCGATCTTGCTTGGTGACTACTTCACCCACCTGTTAGTATCAAATTTAACATCTAGCGATCGCGGCCTCCGCTAGCTCGACCATGACAGAAGCAGCCTTCAACTTTTGGCAACAGTGGTATCCTATTGCTCCGCTCGAAGACCTTGACCCCAAGCGCCCTACCTCTGTCATGGTGTTGGGTCAGCGCTTTGTGATTTGGAAGCCCACCCACTCTGAGCAATATCGGGTGTTTCGTGATGAATGTCCGCACCGTTTGGCTCCCTTAAGCGAGGGGCGAATTGATGAGGCTAGCGGCGATCTCATGTGTAGCTATCACGGTTGGCAGTTCAACTCGCAAGGAAAGTGTACGCGAGTTCCTCAGGCCGAAAACCCTGATTTAATTGCCAAGAATCAACATCTTTGCGCGATCGCTCTGCCCTGCCAACAAGCAAATGACTTATTGTGGCTCTGGGCAGATGCAGACTCCGCAGATCTGGCAAGGTCAACACCGTTGCCGCTATCACCCCAAGTTGATGCAGAGCAAGGATTTGTCTGGTCTTCAATGGTGCGAGATTTAGCCTACGACTGGAAACATCTGATTGAGAATCTCTGTGACCCTAGTCATGTACCTTTTGCTCATCATGGTGTGCAAGGCAATCGTGAGCAAGGCAGACCCCAACCGATTGAAATTTTGCAATCTACTCCGACGTTGATCGAAGCTGTCGTCACCACGGGTCTCAAATCTCAGCTTACCTTTGAGCCTCCTTGCCGCTTAGAATATGCCATCAAGTTTGGTGACGGACGGCAAGCGGGTTTAGTCACCTACTGTATCCCAGTAGCACCAGGGCGATCGCGAATCGTTCTCCAATTTCCCAACAACTTTACCAAACCGTCTCACCATCTCATTCCCCGCTGGTGGGATCATATCCGCAACTTAAAAGTGGTCTTGTTCCCTACATTTACCCACAATCCGCTCACGCCGCGCTGGTGGGATCATATCCGCAACCGCAATGCTGTTTTAGACGGCGATATGATTTTGTTGCACAACCAAGAACACAACTTGCAAAAACGCCAAGCCAGCCAGAGTTGGAAAACGGCTTATCAAATGCCCACGGGTTCCGATCGCTTGGTGATTGAGTTTTACAAATGGTGCGATCGCTATGCTCAGCAACTCCCCTGGGCTAACACTCCTAGCTTAGCTCCAGAGCCTCAATCGAGCCGTCGTGAAGCGTTACTCGATCGCTATCAGCAACACACATCGATTTGCCACAGTTGCCACCACGCCTTACATACGGTGCAGCGTCTCCAAATCGGGCTGTTAGTTTTCTTTACCGTGGCAGTGGCGATCGCAGCCCTTCTCCCTGATGTGTGGCGATTGACTATTGGGCTACCCCTGCTCTTCTTGGCGCTAAGTGGCTTAGGGGTTTACGGATGGCTGAAGTTTTGGTTAGAGCCGCAGTTCTACTTTGTAGACTACATTCATAGCGATCGCTAACTCATGGATCTCTAAGACCATCTACAGCGCTCCAGACCAGTCGAGGCAGCATTTCTATGTGTGGGTAGTTGCTCTAATACCAAATTTATATGTTTTATAAGGAATTTATTGCCTCTCAACTGATTCACTAGATAAAATCCTGAGTTCTAGTGTCCTATGAGCTTTCGCCTGTATTTCGCTTTAAGCCTGTTGATGATCTCAGCTTTTGTCACTCATAAGGCACCTGTAGCTGCCCAAGAAAGAACCTTCAACTTACCTCAACCAGTACCCTATACTCCCAAGCCCTTAACCTCTCAGCCTGCCAAAACCATCGATGTGAGCGTCCTTGTCGAAGAGCTACGCACAGCTAATGAGAGAGAGCGCTACGACATTATTCGACAGCTCAGTGATATCTCATCGAATCAAGT
>CBIHQL010000474.1:0-3986 GCA_966211855.1 uncultured bacterium | reverse complement strand
GTTCTGCAACCGGGGGGTAAATTAATCATTTGTGATTCGATTCAAATGAGTGACTCTCCTGACTTTGAAGCGGCGATGGAAGATTTTCATCAAACCTTCCATGAGCCTTACTATAAGCACTACATGCGTGATGATTTGGCAGATCGTCTCAAAACGGCTGGCTTCCAAAACATTCAGACTGAGGTGCATTTCATGAGTAAGTATTTGATTGCTCAAAAGCCTACGGTCTAACTCTAATTGCCAAGCGATCGCAGGAGCAGTTGAGATCGCATCCTAAAAACCCAAAAAGATCACAAGTCTCCCCAGCAATTGGCTCGACAAGCGCTAGAGTTGGGGATAGCCACAACTCACCCGACGTGAGCTAAAATTGCACGGGTTTACATGGCGCTGATCAATCTAGTGAATGGATATTGTCATGACCACTTACCAACCAGATCCAGACACAGTTTCCGCTGAGCGTTTGTCGAGTGATGCCTTAACGAATGAGCTGTTAGAGAACACCACGCAAAGCAATCATGCTGAGGTCGTTGAAACCGTGATCTCTAGCCTCGATCAAGACCAAAGTGCCATGGTCAGCCATCAAGAGAACGGTCATCTCTGGAAATTTAAGTATGGCAGCGTCGAGGTATTTGTCCAGCTAACAGGATCATCAGACGAAGATACCTTTACAGCCTGGGCAACGGTGCTGAAGTTTCCTGTGCAAAACGAAGCCCAACTGATGCGGCAATTGCTAGAGATGAACTGGGCCGCCACCTTTGAAGCTCGCTTTGCAATTATGGATGAGCAAATTGTTGTAGTTGCCAGTCGTACGGTTGCTGAGTTGTCTCCGGGTGAGATTTCACGGGCAATCACTGTGGTCGCATCGATCGCAGATGAGAACGACGACAGATTACAAGCTGAGTTTGGAGCGGCTTAAGTCGGTGACCGCTTGGCGATTGATTCCGCCTTTCTCAGCTTCTGGCTCATGTCACATGGCGGTGGATGCTTGGCTTTTAGAGCAACATCGCCTTGGTTTACACCCCCCCAGTTTGCGGTTTTATACCTGGTCACCCGCTACGATTTCTTTGGGTTATCACCAGCGTCAATGGCCTAGAGAGTGGCAGCAGCTAATCTGGCAGGGTAGCGCGATCGCTTTGGTGCGGCGGCCTACGGGTGGACGAGCGGTTCTCCATCAAGGCGACCTCACCTATGCGGTAATTACCTCTGGTGTCGCTGAGAACCGTCTACAAGCCTACCAAGCGATTTGTGAGTTTCTGATTCAAGGTTGGCGATCGCTGGGCGTTGAACTGCACTACGGCACGGCAGGACGCGGGTACATTCACAACCCCAACTGCTTTGGCACTGCCACCGGAGCTGATTTAGTGTTAGCTGACGGCACCAAGTTCATTGGTAGCGCCCAATTACGCAAGGGTTCGGCTATTTTGCAGCACGGCTCAATGCGACTCAACCCTGACCCCGCACTCTTTAATCAAGCTTTTGGCGACACTTCACTGCCAAAACTCCCTAGCCACCTATCTGAAGTTGATTTGCCTGCAACGGCGATCGCAGCATTAACGAACGCGGCTCGGTGTTGCTTTGATGCCGAGTTTGTTGTGGAACCGTTAACAGAGGCTGAACTGCAAGCGGCGATCGCGACTCAAACTAATTTTGTAGTCAATCACCCTACCGCAGGTGCCCCAGCTTAAGCGCTCCTAGCTCCCCTCAGAAACCATTGAGTCTGCCGTGGTGCGGGCGATCGCTTGCAACTGTAGCCCTGGTGGATAGGTATCTTCTTCCTTAATGCGACGGATTGCAGCTTCCGGAATCTGAAAGTTGAGCTTCGCCACCACAGCCCGGACAATGTCTCCGCGATCGATTACGCCTGCCACAGCCCCCGCTGGAGACAACACTGTGATCCGACTCAGTTGTTGATCTTCTAGCTGGTTAATCACTTCAATCAGAGGCGTGGTTTCTTGAACGGTAGGGATATTTGTGAGCGGATGCAGAATTTGTTGAAGCGCCTGAGTTTCCCATTGGCTGCGCTCAACAGGCCGGAGATCGTCGGCAGAAACCATACCCCGATACCGACCATCGGAAGCAGCAAAGTAGACCGGAGGCCGAGTTTCGGCAAGCAAATATTCGTCAGCAAACTGGCGCAGCGTCATGTTGGCATCAATCACCCGAAACTCACGGGTCATAGCATCATTTGCTTTCAGACCCACTAGGGCTTCTTGCAGGTCGGTCATGCGGTCGTAGGCATTGGCATTGCGCAACACAAACCAGCCCAGCATCGCTACCCACAAGCCGCTGACATAGACCTGACCTAAGAATGCCGCAGCAACTCCCACCGCGATCGCCAACCAACCGATGACTTGCCCAGAGCGCACCGCCCAACGCACCCCTTGAAAGCGATCGCCCGTCACTTTCCACACCGCCGCTTTAAAGATCTGTCCCCCATCCAAGGGCAAGCCCGGAATGAGGTTAAATAACGCCAAGACTAAGTTAATCAACGCCAGATCTGAGGTGACCGCATGAAACAAACTTCCGGCAGGCAATATATGAGATACGGCTCGCAGCAAAATGTAGAGCATCAAACTCACTGCAGGCCCAGCGATCGCCACTTGAAAAGCTTTGCCAGGAGTTTTAGATTCTTGGTCAATTGAGGCAACACCACCAAACAAAAACAAGGTGATCGAGTTGACCTTAATCCCCTGCGATCGCGCCACCAAGCTATGACCCAGCTCATGCAGCAGCACAGAAGCAAACAGCAGCAAAGCGAGAGACAAGCCCGCAACCCACGCTAAGCCTGGTGCCCACTCTTGCCGCCCTAAATAAGCTTGGCTGTTAATCAGGGTGATGATCGCCACCACAAACAACCAGTTGGGATCAATAAATAAGGGAATCCCGAATAAAGATCCAATTCGCCAGCCTGCTTGCATGGGAATGTCCTAAATTCTGCGCGTCAATCGACTAGATTACGCCTAGCACTCTGCTACAACCGTTTTGCGGTTAGAGCGATCGGCGCTTTCTTCCTCTAGCATAGACAATGCTTACACCAAACCGCCGCTTTCAGCCCACAACAAAAAGGAGCAACAACGCTTCTGGGCTTGAAGCGTCATTACCCCGAAAGTGATGCTATGCAGCGCCTGTTGGGTAGTCAAGTAATACTTAGAGCACGCCAGCGTTGGTCAGCCCTAAAATCACGCCAGCACCGATGATGTGACCGAAGCTCATGGTTGCCAAGAGTTCGGGTAGCCCAAAACTATTGAAGAGCGCTGGGGTTTCAACAGGCAGTTTAGGCCCCACACCTTTTTTTCTGATTGCAAAGCGGCCGATTGCCACTGCAAACAGACAGCTAACCGTCATGATCAGGCCCACTGTAGGTGTCCAGTCGGGAGTCCGAGCCACTGCAGTCTGGAGCGCTAATAACGTTGGGTATAGCAAGATTTTGTCTCCTGCATTGATAAACTTATACAAACAAGAAGGATTATAAGAATCTCTCTGTAAAGAACTGCGATTTGTTTTAAGAGTTAACAGTTTATTAAACTTTTGCTACAAATTTAAGGGTTCAGTGCGTTCAAACTTCTCAAAAGATGAGGCGAGCTAAGGAGATGATGCGGGTTAAGATTTGCGGCATTACCCAACCTAGCCAAGGGCAGGCGATCGCTTCATTGGGTGCTACAGCGCTCGGCTTTATCTGTGTGCCTACGTCGCCTCGTTATGTAACCGCAGAGCAAATTCAGCAAATTATTGCCGCCTTGCCTGTAGACCCCACCCGCCAAGCTTACACCATCGATCGGATTGGGGTGTTTGCCAACGCCACTGTCGCCGAGATTTGTGAAGTCGTAGCGATCGCTCAACTCAGTGGGATTCAATTACACGGTGCCGAAACACCAGAATTCTGCCGAGACTTACGGGCCGCACTCCCCAACCATGAATTGATCAAAGCTCTAAGAATCAAAACCCCTGAGTCTCTTCAACAAGCCGCTCAATATTATGGCCTAGTC
>CBIHQL010000473.1:0-3991 GCA_966211855.1 uncultured bacterium | reverse complement strand
CCGTCCAGCCAATCCGCGTCTTTACCGTCACGGGTACATTTACCGCCTCAACCACCGTCCGCACGATCGCCTCTGCCGTTTTTGGGTCGCGCAACAGCGAAGAACCACCCCCATTTTTGGTGATTTTATTCACCGGGCAACCCATATTGATATCGATCGTATCTGCCCCCTCCGCGATCGCCATCTGTGCCGCTTCCGCCAGAAAATCGGGACGACAGTCAAACAATTGAATACTGACAGGCCGCTCCTCTGGCTCAATCTCCATAATCTTGGGCAACTGCTTGAGATGGCGTAAACTGCTCGCCTGCACCATCTCGGTATACATCATCGACTCCGGTGCATACCGCCGCACCAACCGCCGAAACACCAGATCCGTCACCCCCGACAACGGAGCCTGAAGCACTCGACTGTTCACCTCAAGCGAGCCAATTCTTAGCGGACTCGACAAACGCGACTTTAGACTCGGAGACAGAGAAACCATTACAAGGTGGTGATAGTAATTGGGCGATTGCCAGGGTGCCATAGCTCATCATTTGGACAGCCTTGCCTCGAACCGACCTCTCCCCAAACCCCTCTCCGACACGGCGAGGGGCTTTGAATCTGGCTCCCCTTCCCTCTCTTGCTCCCATTCCCTGGTAGGGAAGGGGCTGGGGGTTAGGTTTTAAGGCTATGTATGCTCCTGAGCCTTTACATTGTATGTAACCGAGCCAGACAATTGAGAAGAGACGCGATCGCCCGCTCAGGTTTTTCTTTCACCCTTGACCTTTTTCCTTCGAGGTCGGCAAATACAACCACATGCTTACGGTTCCTACACATCAAGCCATTGCCTTGACTGCGTAAAGTAGAAACATCGAACCTAAGCAACGCCCCAAGCGCTATGAGAAGCCTAATCCGCAGACATCCTTATTCTGAATTTGATATCGTTCGTCGTCAGCTCGACCAACTCTTCAACGAGATTGCTCAAGTCAGCCTTGATTCTAGATTTGTCAACGCTAGAGCAACAACTCCCCAGTGGATTCCTGCGGTTGAGATCAAAGAAATAGAAAATGCCTTCATGCTCAGAGCCGCAGTTCCCGGTGTAGATGCCAAAGACCTAGACGTGCAAGTCAGCCGAGACGCTGTGGTCATCAAAGGCGAATATCGCACCGAAGCAAAAGCAGAGGCACACAGCCACTTTAGCTCCGAATTTCGCTACGGCAAATTTCACCGCGTCATCCCCCTACGCACCCCCATTCAGAACGACCAAGTAGAAGCAGACCTCAAAGACGGCATTCTCACCCTCACCCTGCCCAAAGCTAACCTAGCCCCAGCAGTCGTGAAACTCAACCTCACTCCCACCGACTCGACCCCCGCCCCAACTGTAACCCCCGAACCCACCATTAACGAACCCACCATAGAACTTACCCCCGTAGCGACCTCCACCCCAGACCCCGAACTCACCACAGACATCTGGGCAGAAGACACCGCTCAATAGCAGTAGACGCCCTCACACCCCACCTTAAAACCCTTCTGGAGGGGGTCTGGGGGACGCAGCCGTCCCTCAGCGGGGGTTTGGGGGCGAGTGACCCCAATCTTTCTTCTAAAGCGTATAGGTAAAATCTTCCACCAACATCCCCGGCACCCAACAGCCCCCCAAAGCCCGACCGCCGTAAGTTCCCACCTCCGGGATAAACTCCTGAAAATCCGTCAACTTCAGCAGATTTTCACCCCAAAAGCGATACAAACTCTCATCAAACCGCAAATTTTCAATCGGCGCGACAATCTCACCATCTTCCACCCAAAAACAGGCATAACGCGTCATCCCCGTAATCCGACCCGTCGGGCGATCGCTCCAGTTGAGATAGTGAAGATTCGAGACATACAAACCCGTCCCTAAAGCCGCCAAAATCTGCTCCCGCGACAACGTACCAGGGCTAATTTCTGGCGATCGCAACCCCTCCGAACCGTTCGCCCCATTCGCCACCAACCCATACTCCTTCGCCGTGCGATCGCTCACCAGCGCATTCACCAACTCCCCTGCCTCAACCAACGGCAACTCCAGCGGAGCCAACTCTCCCCATTCATTAAACCGAGGCACCAACCCGTAGCTAAAATTTTCCTTCAGATGAAACTTGTCACTCAAACGTTTTTGGCCTTGGCGTAACTCCCGCAACGCACTATTTCCTTGTTGCAGCGCCGCCTCGCTAATGCCACCCCACGACAACATCGCCACCAATTCTGCTACTGCTGCTGGCGCAAAATAAGTGCGATATTGCCCACGCCCCACAGATTTGGGAAGTTGTAACAGCAATTGCAACTGAGTTTTCGCCGTCTCAACCTGCGCTGTATAGGCATCTGTATCCCACTCGCTGCCTGCCAACGTTTGCTTTACCGCCTGACCCTCTGGTCCAAATAGCGAATAATCGAGGGCAAAAGAATCTGTCGCGAACCAATGCTGTTGACCACTGGAATCTGCATAACCACGCACCAACGACCCAGCCGCATAAATGCCCGTGAAATCTACCCCTTGAGCGATCGCCAGCAACGTCGAGGCAACAGCTTCGGGTGCCAATAACTTGCCCGAATGCACCTCACGACTCGTATTCGTACCCTGAGGAATCACAATATAGGGGTCAACTGGTAAATGAGTGACATCTTGCCGCATCTCAGCCAGAGCCGCTTGAGCTTGCTGGCAGTCAATAGCCACATCTCCCGTGCCAGGAAACTCGCGGTAACACGTACGCTGGTCATAAATCAACGTCAGCTTAAACCAACCATCCGCTACAGTTCCGGTTTGGCGCACCTTCGCGTGGTTAAAGCGCATAAACTGGCTGCGTTCACCCGCAAGCTTGAGCGTCCAAGCTTCCTGGGCTGTGGCGGCTTGCTGCAACGTGGCAACCACTTGATCAAAGCTAACTTCTAACGCTGCGAGTGCGATCGCGTTCAAGCCCCACCTCCAAACACTTCCACATTTTCAAACGCACACAGTGGCGAGGCATGTCCTACCCAAATTACCTGGTTTGGTTCGCCTTTACCGCAAACCGGGGTGCCATATACTTTCCAAGAATCACGATCGCCCACTTGCGACAAGCTGCGCCAGAAATCGAGTGTCGTACCGCGATAATTGGGGTTCCGCAGAGTTTTGGTGAGTTGACCATTCTCAATGAGCTTGGCGTACTCGCAACCAAACTGAAACTTGTAGCGTTGGTCATCAATCGACCAAGAACGGTTTGACTGCATATAAACGCCCCGCTCAACGTTGGCAATGAGTTCTGCTGCCGGGGTGTCGCCAGGTTCTAAATTAAGATTTGCCATGCGATCGATGGGTGGGCGGTTCCAGGAAGTCGCACGGGCACAGGCCACACCGGGTAGACCCAACCGCGATTGACTTTCTAAACTGCCTAAGCCACGCTGCAAAACGCCATCTTTGATTAAATATTCGCGAGTGGCAGGCACCCCCGTATCATCAAACCCATAGCTGGCAAACTCTCCAGGCACTGTGGGGTCAAAGGTGGCATTCATCAACGGTGATCCGTAGACCAACTGCCCAAAGTCACTGGGTTTGACGAAGCTACCCCCAGCATAATTGCGCTCATCACCCAAGATGCGATCGAGTTCGAGGGGGTGACCAATGCTTTCGTGAATTTGTAGCAAAAGCTGGTCGGGGTCAAGGACGAGGGTAGTCGTGGTGTCAGGGCATTCCTCAGCAGTGAGTAACTCCACAGCTTGTTCGCCAATTTGCCGCACCGTATCCCATAAATCGGGCGTTAAGAATAGCTCTAACCCGCCTTGATAAGCAGAAGCTAGCCAACCATTATTCGTGCGGCGCTGGATGACAGACCCTGACTGAGCTGTTGCGCCATAATCAGTTGCTAACTTGAGAAACTTTTGATAGACCTCCGAGCCGTTGCTGCTGACAAACCACGTTTCGCGTTCGGTGGCGTAGGCGATCGCGTTGGTTTGCACAATTTGATCCGATACTTTTAGCGCTTGGCAGATTTTCACCCGCACC
>CBIHQL010000472.1:0-3993 GCA_966211855.1 uncultured bacterium | reverse complement strand
AATGTACTCCCACTCAGGATTAGACTTAAACTGTTTGCAAAATTCGATGCCATTCATGTTGGGCATCATGACATCGAGCAAAATAATGTCGGGCTGGAAGGTTTGAAGTAGATTGAAAGCTTGCTGACCGCTAGAGACATAGCTCAATTGATATGCTTCGCTGTCTAACAAAGTTTCGATAACATCAAAGTTGTCAGGCTCATCATCAATGACTAAAATTGTGGGCTGCATTACTCAATTAATGTTTCTCTAATAACTGTTGAATTGCCCCTAGCAGTTGTTTCAGCTTAACAGGTTTAGTCAAGTATTCATTTGCTCCTGCAACCATACATTTTTCCCGATCGCTTGGCATCGCTAACGCAGTTAAAACGAGAATAGGAGTATTTTTTAATGATTGGCAAGTGCGAATCTCTTGAATTGTTTTGAGCCCATCCATACTTGGTATTTGAACATCCATTAATATTGCATCTGGATGATGAGCTAAAGCTTGAGCCATACATTCCTGGCTATTTTTTGCCATTACTAAACGGTAGCCTCGACTACCCAAATAACTAGAGATTGTAGCGATGTTGGCTTCATTGTTTTCTGCTAGCAAAATTAGAGGACTAATTCTGGGGGCTGGCGAAATACTCATTATATCTTGGCTAATCTTTGCCGGTTGCCAAAGCCTATCTATCACTTGATGAAGTTGGCTACGGTTAAAGGGCTCTACCAAATATTCTGCGGCTCCTAATGCTAACCCCTGCGATCGCTCGCTCTCGACAGAGATCACAAGTACAGGGATTTGTTGAGTGTGAGGATAGGATTTTAGCTGGCTCAGAACTTTCCATCCTGACAGGTGAGGCAGTTGGATATTTAAGATAATCAGACCTGGACAGATTTTGGCTGCTTCCTCAACGGCTGCTTCACCATAGGGATGGATGACACTTCTCATTCCGTATCCTTCTAGATATTGAGCGATCTGCTCAGCGGCAACCATTGAGTCACCAATGACTAAAACCTGGCGCTCGTGAGTTGTTAAGCTGTCTCTGTTACTCTGCAAAGACAACATTGCGATCTCAGGTGAGAGGGCATGGGGAAGCCGGACGGTGAAACAACTTCCTTTACCGACATCACTAGTGACAGTGACAGTTCCTTGGTGTAACTCTACGAGCTGCTGAACCAGGGCTAATCCTAAGCCTGTGCCCGAATGTTGGCGGTTCAAGCTACTGTCAATTTGGACAAAGGGCTGAAATAGTTTTTCTTTGTCCTCCGAGGCAACTCCTACCCCCGTATCCATCACCGAAAAACAGAGATCTATGTGAGTGGGTTGTTGCTCTAAATGTGCAACTAATTTAACTTGTCCACCTTCGGGGGTAAACTTGACTGCATTATTGAGGAGATTGATCAAAACTTGTCGTAAGCGCCGTTCATCAACGTTAATGGTGGGTAGCCCAGGAGGGATCTGTGCAGTCAATTGAATATTCTTTTTAAGTGCTTGTTGTCGCACAAAGGTTAGGCTTGATTCACATAAATAGGTGACTGCTACGGGAGTGATTTCTAACTCCAGTTTGCCAGACTCAATTTTTGATAAATCTAAGATGTCATTAATCAACTCTAAAAGGTGTTTGCCGCTGCGTTCAATCGTTGTAATTGCCTTCTTCTGGCGATCGCTAATCTCACCAAAAACCTCTTCCTGTAATCCTTCAGCCATGCCCAAGATGGCGTTGAGTGGGGTGCGCAGTTCATGGCTCATATTGGCGAGAAATTCATCTTTCAAGCGAGTGGCCCGCGCTAATTCAGCATTGGCTAATAGCAGTTGATCATTAGCCTGCCGAGTTTTGACTTCTACCTGCTTGCGTTCTGTCACATCTCGACACACACAAATTAATGCCCCGCTGTCTGTCAGCGTTAAAGACAATCCTTCATGAAATGTGCTGCCATCTTTGCGAGTTGCGATCGCCTCTCCCTGCCAGTGGCGCTTCTCAACTAAAGCCGGGAGTACTTCTTGGTCAAAACGGCTTAATTCTCCGGGTGAGTAGAGTAATCGCCAGCTTTTATTCACTAATTCGCCAAGATTGCTATAGCCAAAAAGCTCTAGGTGTGACTTGTTGAGGTAGGCAAAAGTGTCTCCTTCTAGAATTGCCAGCCCATCAACCACAGCTTCAATCGCCATTAACTGCCGCTTAGCTATTTCCTCATTAGCTTTGCGATCACGAATATCCAATGAGGTAGAACGGCTATACAAATAGGTGCCATCAGCGCTTCTAACAGCCGTCGCATTTAAGAGAATTGGAAACACCTTGCCATCTTTGCAGACCATCTCATATTCCAGGTCTTTAGCATAGCCACACTGCTGAAATTCTAGATAGCGAGTCTGAAATTGTTGACGGCTGGCTTCAGTCATAAAGTCGGTTACAGGTTTCCCGATCATCTCTGCCCGACTGTAACCAAACCACTGTAATTCTGTATCATTGATGCTTGTAAAACAGCCTTCAGCATCTAAGGAATGATAGCCACAGGGCGCATTATTGTAGAGATCTTCAACTTCACGTGCATAGTTGGTTAAAATCGCTTCTGTCTCTTTGCGATCGCTAATATCCAATAAGGTGCCAACCAGACGTGCTGACTTATTTGAGAGGTTGCCAACGACTTCTCCTCGCACCTGAACATATCTTAAAGCACCATCTTGACGATAAAGTCGGAATTCTCCTCCATAAGATTCTTCACTATTCAGCATTGTTTTAAAGACTTGTTCGTACCAATGGCGATCAACAGAGTGAATTCGTTCCAACACCTCTTCGAGCGGAGGTACACTCTCTGTGGGGTCATAGCCAAAAATATGAAAGACTTCTGCTGACCAGACAAACTGCTGGGTTTTTAAATCAAACTCCCAACTTCCTAACTGGGCAATCCGCTGAGCAGCCATCAAATGGGCTTCATTTCTCTGTAGTTGTTCTTCTGCTTGCTTACGGGGCGTAATATTGTGGCGGATACTGACATACTGCCAAGGTCTACCTTGCTTGTCTAGAAAGGGAATGATGGTGCTATCAACCCAATAGTAGGTTCCATCCTTGGCTCGATTTTGAATCTCACCTCGCCAAATTTGACCACTGGTAATGGTTTTCCAAAGATCGGCGAAGAATTCTTTGGGATGATAACCCGAATTGATGATTTGATGGGTATTGCCAATCAATTCTTCAGCACTGTATTGAGAGATTTCACAGAAGCGATCGTTAACATAAGTGATCCTACCTCGATCATCTGTAATTGCTAGAATCGCTGCTTCATTGAGTGCATATTTAAAGTCAGATAGTTCTTGAAGAATGGAATGCAGTCGTTGTTCTGCTTGCTTTCGTTGACTAATATCTTTAGCAATCCCAACAAATCCGGTGATTTGGTTGTTGCGATCACGGAGTGCCGTCACCGATAAAACTACTGGAAAGCACGAACCGTCCTTGCGGATATAAGTCCACTCTTCTTCATGACTCACTGGCAGGCAGGCTTGAGCGACAAATACTTCAAACCCTGGTTCAATCGATTGTTCAAGCGTTTGTGAAAGCAGCGCCGCCCGTTGTTGCAACTCCAGTCGATCGTGAATGATTTCAGGCGTTACTTTCCCTACAACCTCCTCTGCTGAGTAACCCAGCATTTGTTCTGCCGCTGCATTAAAAGTCTGAATCACCCCGGTTAGATCAGTAGAAATAATAGAATAATCGGTGCTATTGAGAATAGCCTGCTGAAGGCTGTTGAAGCTGAGAAGCTCGGTTGGATTGCTCTGATGGTCTACTGCTACCTGAGGTCGTTCGCTGATTACTGGCTGAACTTTCTCTTCTAGGATGTGCTTGTTCAGCAATGCTGCTTTTTCTGCTTCTAATTGAGCAACCTTTTGCTCTAACGCCGCTACTAACTGATAGCTGCCGATGGGGTGTAATGCCTGTAGTATCGTGTCTTGGGTCAATAATCCCATGACCTGACCGCGATCGCTGACCAATGGCAGATGATGAATATGAT
>CBIHQL010000471.1:0-3997 GCA_966211855.1 uncultured bacterium | reverse complement strand
ATCAAAAAAACGATCAGCAGCCGTTCCCCAAACTGCAACAGCTCCTGGGGATGGGTAAGATCAGGGAGAGCTGGAATTCCCTGAGACTGTGGATTCATAATTGTTAAATTCTCAAAAGATATTTTCTGAGACTACAAATCGATCCGGTTAGGTTCCGTCTTCAATTCCCTGGCAAACTGCCCAAAGCGTCGCAAGTAGTTTTCTTGGGTTCAGCCAGCCTATAGACTCTAGAATAGACCTCGCTTGATTTGCTCCATACCTAAAAACGGATATGACCCTAACACTCTCGATCAACGATAGTCAGCGGCAGTCTCTCGCTCCTCTCGCAGCTCCTACTCGTCTTTTACTTGGGCCTGGCCCCTCTAACGCGCATCCTGATGTGTTGCAAGCCATGAGTCAGACTCCGGTTGGGCACCTTGACCCCGCGTTTCTGCAATTAATGGATGAAATTCAGGCGCAGTTACGCTATGTCTGGCAGACCGAAAACCCGTTGACGATCGCGGTCAGTGGTACAGGGACTGCGGCAATGGAAGCAACGATCGCCAATAGCGTCGAGCCAGGAGATGTGGTGCTGGTCGGGGTGGCTGGCTACTTTGGCAATCGCTTGGTCGATATGGCGGGTCGATATGGCGCTAATGTGCAGACCATCAGCAAACCTTGGGGGCAAGTTTTCTCGCTCGAAGAACTCCGCACCGCGCTAGAAACCCATCGTCCAGCTATTCTCGCCTTAGTTCACGCTGAGACTTCCACAGGAGCGCGCCAACCTCTCGAAGGAGTGGGTGATTTGTGCCGCGAATTTGATTGCTTATTACTTGTAGATACTGTGACCAGTCTGGGTGGCGTACCGATCTTTTTAGATGAATGGAAAGTAGATTTAGCCTACAGTTGCAGCCAAAAAGGATTGGGTTGCTCTCCGGGTGCTTCTCCGTTCACGATGGGGCCGCGAGCCTGGGAGAAATTGCAGCGCCGTCAAACTAAAGTTGCCAACTGGTACTTGGATATGAACTTACTCAGCAAGTACTGGGGAAGCGAGCGAGTTTATCACCACACCGCTCCGGTCAATCTGTATTATGGGTTGCGAGAAGCCTTACGGTTGATTGCTGAAGAAGGACTCGCCAATTGTTGGCAGCGACACCAGAAAAACGTAGAATATCTCTGGCAAAGCTTAGAAGAGATTGGTCTAACTCCCCACGTAGAGCGAGAATTCCGTTTGCCAACGCTGACAACCGTTCGCATCCCAGAGGGGGTAGATGGCAAGGCGATCGCTCGTCAATTGCTCACCGAACATAATATTGAAGTCGGGGGTGGCCTCGGAGAACTCGCAGGTAAAGTTTGGCGTGTCGGACTGATGGGCTATAACAGTCGCCCTGAAAATGTCGATCATTTAATAGCGGCTCTCAAGCAAGTGCTGCCCAAAGCTTAATTGGATTGCGATTCGGCAAAAGCTTTTGTGATGAGACAGAGAATTTAGGCAAACTTATCCTTGTTCTTGGTTGAGTACCCCAATACTCTGTCTCTATCCATCACAGTCAGATGATTCTGCATATCCCAGTCAACTGACTTCCAGCACCCAATCAACGCAATTTCAGCCAATCTTTTGTGATGGCGACTAGCCAATTACATTCATCCCAGCTTAAACCAGCACCAAAGTAGTCTTCTTTGTTATGCGTTTGAATCATCACAACGCGTTTCTCAGAATGACTCCTGCCACTGCTAAAACTTTTTAAGGTGTGGAAGACATTTTGAATCTCTGCCGTTGAGCCGTTAACACTCGAACTCATCAAACCGAAGGGAAGTTTGTAAACCAAAAACTTATCTTTCCTGAAGACTACAAACGTTGGTAGCAATGCCTGATAAGTTGTCCAGGCGATCAGTGACACAACTGCAACAGTAATAGCTAATGGCAAACCTCCGAAGGTGATGATGAGTTCGCCTAGATAGAGTTCAGCCATCAGTACTAACACAAATCCAATTGGGATCAGGGTTAACAAAGTCCAAAGGCTCTCTCCGGGGATTGTGATCAGCAGTTCGTCTTTAGTTTCCTCCACCTGCAATCGAGAACCTAGAGGTGGGGTCAGCGATCGCTCAGTTGTTCGAGTTAACGATCGCTCACGCAGAGTGGTTGAGCGAGGTTGAGGACTGAGTACAACAGGCTGCTGGTCTAGCGATCGCAATGCCTCTAATGCCTCGCGGGCTGTTTGAAAGCGTTTCTTGACATCTGGCTCGACCAACTTACCGACCCAATCAACAAAACCGGGGTCTAAACTGACGCGATCGCTAAATTGGATTTTTAAGTCTTTTTGAGGTAATTCTGCCGGAGACACCCCAGTCAGTAGGTGAATGAGAGTCGCACCCAAAGCATACAAATCTGATGCTGGTACTGCTCGTCCGCCAAATTGCTCGATCGGGGCATAGCCATAAGTGCCAACAACTGTAAAAGTTTGCCCCTCAGCAGCAGCTTTGTCTTGCACAGCCCCAAAATCAACTAAATAGACACAATTGTCCTGACTCCAAATCAAGTTGCTAGGCTTGATATCGCGGTGGAGTACCGGAGGGCTAAGCTCGTGGAGATAACTTAATAGATGCAGTAACTTCTTGGCTATTTGCCGCACCTGGGGCTCAGTGAAATGCTTGCCCTGCGTTAGCAGATCCTTGAGGGAGGCTCCGGGAATGTAGTCTTGTACCAGCCCAAACCACAACAAGCGATCGTCAATCGAAAAATAGTCACGATACTTAGGAATTTGTGGGTGCTTGAGTTGTCGCAAGACTTGGGCTTCTCGCTCAAATAGCTTCAAGTCATCCCACTGCACCTGATCGCCAAATGCCAACAGCTTGACCACAATTAACTCTGTGGGTTGAGCTGTGATATCTTCGGCTAGCCAAGTTTGCCGCCCTGTGACTTGACCGAGTTTCTGCTTCAGTTGATAGCGATCGTGCAAGATCTGACCAGGTTGCAGCATAGAGGGCTTCACTATCGAGGTAAGGTAGTTTTCTTGATATCACTGATTAACGATTGTGATAAACAAAATTCGCAGCAATTACTAATAGAGTAATTACGGATACATACAAATACCTAATTTTTAAGAAAAATAAAAGTATAAATCTGCCAGAGGTATTATTTATGCTTCCTCTAGTGTTATCTCACCAACTCATTCACCCCTTTAAGTTTTGGCACAATGAGCAACTTCTAGAAGGCATGTGCTCTGGCAAGGAACTGTACTGCTTGCAATCAAACTTTGCTGCAGATTGCAGACAAACAGCCTTTCGCTTAGCTGCTTACTTAGCAGAGAAAGGTGCTCAAGTTTGCATTACCTGCTTACGGTCTGAATACAAAGTTTGGGTGAGTTTAAGAACTTTAGAGCAAGTTCAATCGCTCAGTGCTGAAAGCTGGATGGTGGCTTAAGTGTTGACCCTCTTGGCAGACCGACAGCCTTTGCAAACTGAGCTTTAACAAAAGAGCCCTATCTCTAGGCTAATTTAAGCGATCGCCCCTGATCTTCCGTAACTTCGAGGAACTTAGTTGCGCCATCTACAAAGCCTAGGCAAACTCTGGGTGCTAAATTTCCTGAATTTCTCGATCGCCTTTTGTAAGGGATGGCATAACATCTACAATAGCTACCCTTCTTAGCTTGATATGAAACTATTTTCAGCAGTCTCCTTGATCTCACTGACTGGTTTTGGGATTGCGATCGCGTCTACTGTAGGGTTGCCCCACCCTGCGATCGCCCAACCCACAGGACTTCAGGGCAGTTATGTAGGTGTGACCGTTGACGGCAATCAAACTAGCGACCTGATGCAATCGATGCTAGAGGCTGATGCTTGGGGTGGCATGCCTGCTTGGTCACCTGCCGATCTCTGGAAAGAAGCACTCACTCCAGGCGGCCCACTGGGCGATCAAACTGCTGTCGATCCGGCGGCGGCATCGAGCCAGTTTCAAGGCCGCTATGATCTGCCAAATAGCCCTTTGTCTGCACGTGGCTCTGTCTTCTTTGTCAAC
>CBIHQL010000470.1:0-4002 GCA_966211855.1 uncultured bacterium | reverse complement strand
AACAAAGCGTCAGAAGGCTTAGGGTGTGAGGGGTGAGGAGTGAGAGGGGTGAGGGGTGAGGGGTGAGAGGTGAGGAGTGAGGGGTTGGGAGTTAAGAGCGAAGAAGCACAAGCATGAAAGGTATCGAAACACCTAGCAATAGCTTCGTCTGGAGGGGGTCTGGGGGACGCAGCCGTCCCTCAGCGGGGGTTTGGGGGTGAGTGCCCCCAAGGGCTTGGTTTAGGAGGGTCCCTGACTCATAGAAGTCTTCTTTAACGGCTCCGGCTTATCAAAACGGCGCATCAAGTAAGCCACGCCAAAATCGCCATTCGGGTGGTCTTGTAAGGCTGCGGCTAAGTCAAACACTTGTGCTGCCAACTCAGGCCCCAGTTTCTCAATGGTGGCTTGCTGCTCAGCGATCGCATACTCTCTTTCGCGTACCCGTGCCTGCCACTCGCTCGAAAACAAATGTTGAATCGTCTTATGCAGGCCCATCTGTTCTAGAACAGCCCACTCACCGCGATCGCACCAGATACCCCCGCAATCAAGGCAGCGCTCGATATAGAAGGGAAACCTCACACCAACCTTAGCCCGTGATAGGTACCGTCGGCATTCAGGGCACAACGCCGCTTTTGTGTCGTAGGGAGACTGGGCAAACTCCACATCCAACGTCTTGGGCAATGCGTCTTCTAGCGATGCAACTTGCTGCCCCTGCCAGGTCTCATACGCCTCAGACGGGATCCAAGCACCTTGGCAATCTGGACAGCACTTGACTGCCAAAGTTTGGGCTAGCGTACCATCAACGAGCGTAGCCTTGCGATCTTTCGGACACTCCACCGGCTTTATTCTCCCTCCCAGTTCAACGATTAGGGTAGCAGAATTGGCGACTCAGGTAACCACGCATCCAGCCCTACCAGTGTCTTAATCCTCACTGCTCTGTAGCAACACATCACAATAGCCAATCAGCATGGTCAGGCGATCGCTAATTTGCACTTGGCGTTGCTGCAAGGTTGTCGATTGACGGGCCGCTTGCAAAAACATGATGTCAGTCCCCGTAAGGCGCAGTTGCTTACTCATTTCGGTTTGGTAAGACTGCACCCGCTGCTCTAGGCTAGGGTCTGCTAACTCCTCTGCCCCTAGCGGGATGATCTGATTTTGAAAAAACTGCTGGAGGTCTTGCCACGCCACTTTCAGCACTGCCCCATTTGGCTGCGATTGAGTGACCGTCGCTTTTAACTGTTGCAGCGATCGCCGAAATTCGAGATAGCGTTGACGATGAATTTCAGGCAACATTAGGCAAGTCTTTGGTTAGAATCAATATCAAGAGCTTGATTCTATTATTAAACCCAAGGCCCGTTGCGCTGACAGGTTTTCTAGACAAGCGATCAGTTTTGGCATCATTGCCCAAAATTCGTTACTATTTTTTGATTTATTAGAATTTTTGATCCTTAGCGTGATTTTGCGGCTGCGCAGATAGCTGGGATCACCTAATTTCAGGTTATCTAACCGTAGATTTGGTTGCAAATCTGCTCATTCACCCTAACTAGCCACCTAACTTTTTTACTCGTTTTTACACTCTGCTGTATCGTCCAACACACTTAATAGTTGAGATGCAGTAGAATCAGCCATACCCTCAGCCCTCTTGCACTCTCTCGGCGCGGCAGCATGAACGTAACGGCGACTGTTCCTTCCACTTCTGATAGTTTCCTGATCCCCGACTGGCTCCAGGCCTGTATGATTGTGCCACCCGACGGTCACAATCCCCACGGTGGAAACACGTTTGCAGACGATCCCAGCCTAGTTTGCCGAGCCTTTGAGTTTGCTTACCGCTTACATGAAGGTCAATATCGTGCCTCTGGAGAGCCTTACATTGCTCATCCGGTTGCTGGAGCAGGGCTATTGCGGGATCTGGGGGGCAGCAGTGCTATGATTGCCGCTGGTTTTTTGCATGATGTGGTCGAAGACACCGATGTGACCGCTGACGAGATTGAGGAACGGTTTGGCCCCGAAGTGCGCTGCATGGTCGAGGGTGTCACCAAGCTGTCTAAATTTAATTTTTCGAGCAAGCGCGAAAGACAAGCCGAGAACTTCCGCCGCATGTTCTTGGCAATGGCTCAAGATATTCGGGTAATTGTCGTCAAGCTCGCCGATCGCTTGCACAACATGCGCACCCTAGAGCATCTAGCAGACGAAAAGCGCCGCAGCATTGCTCAAGAAACCCGCGAGATTTTTGCCCCCCTCGCCAATCGATTAGGGATTGGGCGGTTTAAGTGGGAACTCGAAGATCTGTCATTTAAGTATCTTGAGCCAGACGCCTATCGTGAGATGCAACAGTTGGTGTCTGAAAAACGCACCGATCGCGAAGCTCGACTGACTAAAGTGGCAGAGATTCTCCAAGAGCGCCTGCAACAAATCGGGATTGTCGGTGCTGATATTAGTGGTCGTCCCAAGCATTTGTATGGCATTTTCCAAAAAATGCAGCGGCAGCAGAAAGAATTTCATGAAATCTACGATATCGCTGCGGTTCGCGTGATTGTCCGGAGCAATGACGAGTGTTACCGCGCTCTGGCTGTCGTGCATGATGCCTTCCGCCCTATCCCCGGTCGCTTCAAAGACTACATCGGCTTGCCCAAACCCAACCGCTACCAATCGCTTCACACCAGCGTCATTGGGTTGACCGGACGACCGCTAGAAGTCCAAATCCGCACGCTAGAAATGCATCAGGTTGCCGAATACGGGATTGCGGCTCACTGGAAATATAAAGAAACGGGGGGTAGTACTGCCCAATTGAGCACCACGGATGAAAAGTTTACGTGGTTGCGGCAGCTACTAGAGTGGCAAAGTGAAGTAAAAGATGCCCAAGAGTATCTCGAAAACGTCAAAGATAATTTGTTCGATGGTGACGTTTTTGTGTTTACTCCCAAGGGCGATGTTGTGCCTCTCCGCCAAGGTGCGACCTCTGTTGACTTCGCTTATCGAATCCACACCGAAGTTGGCAACCACTGTGCGGGGGCTAAGGTCAATGGTCGCATGGTCACTCTCGACACCCCACTGCAAAATGGTGATATTGTCGAAATTCTGACGCAGAAAAACTCTCACCCTAGCCTCGACTGGCTCAACTTCACAGTCACCACTGGGGCGCGCAACCGGATTCGGCAGTGGTACAAGCGATCGCACCGAGACGAAAATATCATTCGGGGCCGCGATCTCTTAGAAAAAGAAGTAGGTAAGAGCGGCTTTGATGCCCTGTTGAAATCGCAGCCCATGCACCTTGTTGCTGAGCGCTGTAACTATCACAGTGTGGATGATCTGCTCGCAGCTTTGGGTTATGGCGAAGTCACGTTAAATTTGGTGGTCAATCGCCTCCGCGAGACTGTCAAGGCGCAACAACCTGTGACACCGCTGCCAGAGCTTGAACTGTTGCCTCTACCAGCAACTCGACCCGTTCCCGTTACACCAGCAGCCAAATCTCCGATCGCGGGTGTTGAAGGGCTGCTATATCACCTCGCAGGTTGTTGTACCCCTGTTCCGGGCGAGCCGATTATTGGGGCTGTCACTCGTGGGAGTCATGGCATTTCGATCCACCGCCAAGGCTGCCACAACGTCGATCAAGTTCCGGGCGATCGCTTGGTGCCTGTGAGTTGGAACCCGATTCCCGATGAGCGCGTACGGGTTCAGACTTACCCAGTCGATATTCAAATTGAAGTAATCGATCGCGTAGGTGTGCTCAAAGATATTCTGTCACGCCTCACTGACAACAACATTAACGTCCGTCACGCTCAGGTGAAAACGTTCCCTGACCAAACCGCCATCATCAACTTAGGCATTGATATTCGCGATCATTCACAACTAGAGCGCACCTTCAGCCAAATTCGCAAACTCAGCGACGTGCTCAACATGCGCCGAATTAACCAAGTAGACGACGAAAAGTAGCCGCTGCTTTGGTAATCTCAGCAGTTGATTGAGGCACGAACCGTCATCCAAATGTCAGGATAGAAAAGCTAGGCTGACTACCCCTGATTT
>CBIHQL010000469.1:0-4005 GCA_966211855.1 uncultured bacterium | reverse complement strand
CGATCTCAGAACCAGGCCGTTTACTCACCCTTTTGATGATTTTGACAGGCATTGCCTTAATTCCTTGGCAAGTTGGGGACCTAATTAAACGGTTGGTCAAAAATTCTAGTCAGGTCGAAACTCCCTGTCCTAGTTGTGGGTTAGCAGTTCACGACTCTGACGCTCAATTTTGCAAGCTCTGCGGCACTTCGCTTAAGTAGCCATAAAAAAAGGCCCCCCCTCAACAAGGGAGCCAGCGACTTAATTAAGTTGAGGGATTAGCCCAACAGTGCTTTTGCTCTTGCGACTACGTTGTCAACGGTGTAGCCAAATTTTTCTAGCGCCACGTTACCGGGTGCCGACACACCAAAGCGCTCGATGCTGATCATGTCGCCTTCAGAACCGAGGTACTTGCACCAGCCAAAGCTAGAAGCAGCCTCTACCGCCAAGCGCTTGGTCACGGCTTTGGGCAACACAGACTCACGATAAGCAGCATCTTGCTCATCGAACAGTTCCCAACAAGGCATCGAGACAACACGTACTTTCTTGCCTTCAGCACGCAGTTGTTCTGCCGCCTTGACGCAGAGGGGCACTTCGCTACCGGTACCGTTCAAGATCAGGTCGGGGGTGCCGTCGCTGTCAGACAGGATGTAAGCACCTTTGGCAGTCCCTTCAATCGAGGAACCCGCCAATTGAGGCAGACCTTGGCGAGATAGAGCCAACAAGGTAGGACGCTTACGGTTCTCAACGGCAACTTTGTAAGCGCCAGAGGTTTCATTACCGTCAGCAGGGCGCATCACCAATAGGTTGGGGATAGCACGCAGCGAAGCGATCGTTTCAATGGGTTGGTGGGTGGGGCCATCTTCGCCCAAAGCAACAGAGTCGTGGGTCATCACGTAGATCACGCCAGCTTGAGACAGTGCCGACAGACGAATCGCTGCCCGCATGTAGTCTGCAAACACCAAGAAGGTCGCGCAGTAAGGAATCAAGCCAGCGTTGTAGAGAGCAATCCCATTACAGATTGCGCCCATGCCGTGCTCACGAACACCAAAGCGGATGTTGCGGTTTTCGAAAGACCCTTTCTGGAAGTCGCCGGACACCTTCAAGTAGGTGAGGTTGGAGTGGGTCAAGTCAGCCGAACCACCAATCAACTCAGGCAGTGCTGGAGCGATCGCATTGAGGGTCTTCTCAGAGGTTTGACGGGTTGCCAATGCCTTGTCTTCGGTGCTGTAGGTAGGCAGAGATTTTTCCCAACCTTCGGGCAGCTTACCGCTGAGCAAGCGCTCAAATTCAGCTGCTTCGTCAGCGTACTTAGACTTGTATTGAGCAAATACTTGGTTCCACTCAGACTCCAGTTGAGCACCACGCTCTACTGCTTGGCGGAAGTGGTTCAACGCATCATCGGGTACCACGAAGGGTTCGTAGTTCCAACCCAGGTTTTCGCGGGTGAGTTTGATTTCGTCGCCACCGAGAGCAGCACCGTGAACACCAGCGGTGTTGGCTTTGTTGGGGGAGCCATAACCGATGGTGG
This sequence comes from uncultured bacterium, assembly GCA_966211855.1. Lineage (GTDB taxonomy): Bacteria > Cyanobacteriota > Cyanobacteriia > FACHB-46 > FACHB-46 > CBIHQL01. The sequence continues at coordinate 2,495 of CBIHQL010000469.1, read as the reverse complement.
TGGTGACTTTAATTAGGGTCGGCTTGTCAGTGACTTTCTTAGCTTCTTCGATCGCTCTGGCAATACCTTCGAGGTCGGTGTTACCGTCTTTGACGTGCAAAGTATGCCAACCGTAAGCTTCAAAGCGCTTCGAGACATCTTCAGTGAAGGACACATCGGTCGAACCGTCGATCGAGATGTGGTTGTCGTCGTAGAGGGCGATCAGTTTGCCCAGACCCAAGTGACCTGCCAAAGAGCAAGCTTCACCAGATACACCTTCCATGTTGCAGCCATCGCCGAGGATGACGTAGGTGTAGTGGTCGATCAGCTTAGCATCGGGCTTGTTGAATTTGGCAGCGAGGTGAGCTTCAGCGATCGCCAAACCCACACCGTTACAAATGCCTTGACCCAGAGGCCCGGTGGTCACTTCGACACCAGGGGTCATGAAGTTTTCGGGGTGACCGGGGGTGTTGGAGTCTAACTGACGGAATTGCTTGATATCTTCGAGGGTAACGCTGTCATACCCAGCCAAGTAGAGCAGGGCATATTGCAACATCGAACCGTGACCCGCCGACAAAATGAAGCGATCGCGGTTGATCCACTGGGGGTTTTTGGGGTTGAACCGCATAAAGCGATCCCAGAGCACGTACGCCATCGGAGCCGCGCCCATCGGCAAGCCTGGGTGACCAGATTTTGCCTTTTCTACAGCATCAATTGCCAGAAAACGGATGGAATTAATACAAAGCTCGTCGAGTGATTGTTGGGTTGCGACAGCCATAATCTCTTCTACTGAACTACGGTTAGCACTGAAACTGGGTGAGCGATCGTTGACGTGCTCTGGGTCGCCCTAGGGCTGTGTACCTATCATCTCATCAATGATCATGATAGGCAATTATTACTAACGGAGAAACTCAGGTGGAAAAACCCCTGAGTTACTAACGTCAGTGATCCCAAAAGTTTGGGTTTGTTTGGAAAACTTAGCCAGCGTACTTTCTAAATGCTACCGTAACGTTGTGCCCCCCAAACCCAAAAGAATTGGAGAGAGCCACATTAACGGTATGAGCGCGGCTTTGATGCGGCACATAGTCAAGGTCGCAGGCGGGGTCAGGATTTTCTAGGTTAATGGTGGGGGGAACCTGATCATTCGCGACCGCCATTGCCGTAGCAACTGCTTCAATACCGCCCGAACCACCCAGCAAGTGACCTGTCATCGACTTAGTAGAGCTGACCAAGGTTTTGTAAGCATGATCGCCCAAAACTGTCTTGATCGCTGCCGTCTCGTTAGTATCGTTGGCTGGGGTGCTGGTGCCGTGAGCATTGATGTAGTCGATCTGATCGGGCGTTAAACCTGCGTCCTTGATCGCCAATCGCATTGCTCTCGCCGCCCCTTCACCTTGAGGAGCTGGAGAAGTCATGTGGTAAGCATCACAGGTCATACCATAGCCAACAATCTCGGCATAGATTTTGGCACCCCGACTTAAAGCGTGCTCTAGCTCTTCAATGATTAAGATGCCAACGCCTTCACCCATGACAAACCCGTCGCGATCGCGATCGAACGGACGGCAAGCACGAGTGGGGTCATCATTGCGAGTTGAGAGTGCCCGTGCTGCTGCAAACCCTGCCACTGATAAGGGCGTGATTGCTGCTTCGGTGCCACCACAAATCATCGCTTGGGCATATCCCCGCTGCACCAGCCGGAAGGCATCACCCACTGCATTTGACCCGGCTGCACAAGCTGTGACCGGGCAGGAGTTTGGCCCTTTAGCACCGACATGAATTGCTGTCAGCCCCGCTGCCATATTGGCAATCATCATCGGGATCATGAAAGGACTACAGCGATCGGGGCCTTTGGTGAGATAAATCTCTTCTTGATCTTCTAAAACCTTCAAGCCACCGATACCCGTGCCGATCATGACACCGACCTGTTCTGCGTTTAGGTCATTAATGACAAATTGGGCATCGGCAAGCGCTTGTTTACTGGCTGCCACCGCAAATTGGGCAAATCGATCCATGCGCTTTGCGTCTTTGCGGTCTAAAAACTCTAGGGGATCAAAACCCTTAACTTCGCCCGCGATGCGGCAATCATGGCGAGAAGCATCAAAGTGAGTAATGGGGCCAATTCCATTACGACCACTCAACAACCCTTCCCAATACTCAGACAAAGTGTTGCCAATGGGTGTAATCGCACCGAGACCCGTTACAACAACGCGTTTCCGGTCAAAATTTGTCATGATGTCAGATTCAGGGGCTTTATCGCCTAGAACGCAGAATACAGGGATTTGAAGAAGTGGAAAGCTTCTAAATCGAAAGGATAGGAATCAAAGCAGTACCTATCCTATCTTTAAAGACTCAACTCAAAACTCAAGGCTAGGCTGCAGCTTTAGCGCTGATGTAGTCCACAGCGTTTTGCACGGTGGCAATTTCTTCTGCGGCTTCATCTGGAATTTCAATATCAAATTCTTCTTCCAAAGCCATCACTAGCTCAACAGTATCGAGAGAGTCTGCTCCCAAATCGT
>CBIHQL010000468.1:0-4007 GCA_966211855.1 uncultured bacterium | reverse complement strand
CAAGCGCCACAGGTGACACCTTCAGAAGTGAGAAGCGATCGCGGTTCCTGCTAATTCAATAACCGATGCTAAGCTAAGTCCAATCAAGGGAGGGATGTGAGGACGTGGGCAGACTTGGGGTTTCACTAACTCAGTTTTTCGTCGGACTGATTTTAGCTCTGGTAGTTGGTTTGCCTTCACAACAGCCTCGGCTGATCGCTGCAACCCCTGCCGAGATTCGGCAAAGCGCTTTTGAAAATACTCATACTACCCTTCCAAACACAGAAGCCCGTACCCTCTCGTTTTTGCTTGAGCCTATCCCAGCGATCGCTCCAGACACTTCTCTGCAGCAGGGTCGGGCGTTTTATCAAGCTGGGCAATTCACGCAGGCGATCGCGGCTTGGCAGCAGTCAGTCGCAGCTTTTCAGGCGCGAAAGGATATCCCCAATCAAGCACTTGCCTTGAGTTATTTGTCTTTAGCGCAGCAACAGATTGGCAATTGGCGAGAGGCAGAACAGGCGATCGCAACTAGTTTAGAGTTGCTGCAAACTCACTCCACTTCAACCCAAAATCATGCTCTGATCCGGGCGCAAGTTTTGAATGCTCAAGGAACCTGGCAATTAGCTCAAGGCCAGTCAGAGCAAGCTTTAGAAACTTGGCAACGTGTGACAGCAATTTATCAAAAAATTGGTGACCAACAGCGACAAATTGGAAGTTTGATCAATCAAGCCCAGGCTGAGCAATCTTTAGGGTTGTTTCTGCGATCGCGCCAAACGTTGGGTCAAGCCACACAACTGCTGCAACAACAGCCCAGTTCTGAACTGAAAGTTATGGGATTGCGAAGTTTGGGGAATGTACTGCTACTCACTGGAAATGTCAAAGAAGCACGCCAGAGTTTAGAGGAGAGTTTGGCGATTGCTGAGCAACTCTCCCTGTCTGAGTCAGCCAGTATGACACTGCTGAGTTTGGGCAATGCAGCCCGCGCTCAAAATGCTCCTCAGGAAGCTTTATCTTTCTATCAGCAAGCTGCGATCGCAACTGTTCCTATCGTGCAAGTTCAAGCTCGCTTAAACCAATTAAGTCTCCTGCTTGATCGAGAACAATGGACAGAAGCAGAATCACTCGTTGCAGCCTTGTCACCCCAGCTAGAGCAACTACCACCGAGCCGAGCGACGATCTATGCTCAGATTAATTTTGCTCAAAACTTGATGCGTTGGAATCAAGAAAAAAGGAGAGCTAGCGATCGCTCCTCTTTCTCGCGGCAAGCAGCTACTGTTCTCGCCCAAGCCTTGCAGCAAGCAAAAAACATAGGCGATCATCGGGCTGGAGCTTATGTTTTGGGATATTTGGGAGGTGTGTATGAGCAAAACCAGCAATGGACAGAGGCTCAAGCGCTCACGGAACAGGCTTTGCTAATCGCTCAATCGATGAATGCCCCTGAAATTGCCTACCAATGGCAGTGGCAACTCGGACGTGTCCTCAAAGCTCAGGGTCAGACAGCTACAGCAAGGCAAGCATACCAGGCAGCTTTTCAAACTTTGCAGTCGATTCGCGGTGACCTGGTTGCGACCAGCCCAGATTTGCAGTTCTCCTTCCGGGAGCAAGTAGAGCCTGTCTACCGTGAGTTAGTGGATCTGTTATTGCAGCGATCGCCCCAAACATCTTCTGACCCAGCAGATTTAAAGCAAGCGCGGGAGGTGATTGAAGCGCTCCAGGTTGCCGAACTGGATAACTTTTTCCGAGCGGCTTGTTTAGAAGGACAGCGGGTAGCGATTGATGCGATCGATCAAACTGAGGCAGCCATCCTCTATCCGATTATTTTGCGCGATCGCCTGGAAGTGATTCTCAGCTTACCCGGTCAACCCTTACAACACTACGCGACTCAAGTATCACAATCGGAGGTTGAAGCGACTTTAGAGCAGTTACGCCAGAATTTGGAGAAGCCGCTGACCACACCAGAAGGAAAACGCCTCAGCCAGCAGTTGTATGACTGGTTAATTCGTCCCATAGAAACCGAGTTAACAGTACAACGGTTGCAAACCCTCGTGTTCGTGCTGGATGGTTCCTTGCGGAATGTGCCGATGGCTGCGCTCTATGATGGCAAACAGTATTTGGTTGAGCGCTACAGCGTGGCGTTAGCACCAGGGTTGCAATTACTCGATCCCAAACCGCTGCGTCAGTACAATCTGCAAGCTCTAGCGGCAGGACTCACCGAAGAGCGGTCTGGCTTTAGTGCCTTACTGAATGTGGGATCAGAGATAGCCGGAATTCAGGCTGAAATCACCAGTCGAGTGTTGCTCAATCAAGCCTTTACCAGCACAGCTTTAGCCGAGCAAGTAGCCGAGACACCCTTTCCCGTCGTGCATTTAGCAACTCACGGTCAATTTAGCTCTAACTCCGATGAGACCTTTATCTTGGCCTGGGATAAACCAATCAAAGTCAATGAGCTAAGTGCTCTATTGCGCGATCGCGACGATCTGCAAACAAACGCGATCGAACTGCTGGTGTTAAGTGCTTGCCAAACCGCCAGCGGAGATAAACGAGCCGCTTTAGGATTAGCAGGAGTAGCCATACAATCGGGGGCGCGGAGTACACTGGCTTCGCTGTGGAGCCTGGATGATGAGTCGGGTGCAAAATTTGTCAATCAGTTTTATCAAACACTGGTCAATGAAAAGGTGTCTAAAGCAGAAGCGCTCCGGCAAGCCCAGCTCCAGCTATTGCGTGATCCAGACTATCGCCATCCCCGATATTGGGCTCCTTATGTTTTAGTTGGTAATTGGCTATAACTGAGAGCGATCGCCTAAGCTACAAACTGAGTCAAGCATTGCCAATTGAGAAGAGGGGCGCTGAAAAATTTTTGCTGAGTTTTCAACTTCTCCTGCATAAACCCGCTGAGTTGACCGCAAGAGCATGTAGACAAACTACTGAACAAGCACAGTATCCACTCTACACTTGGAGACTTCGCCCCCATGCTCTTACAAAAAGATGGTTTACTTCACATTAATAGCATTACCCACGAAGGCAAAGTGCTAGTATTCGGCACTCATGCTGATGGCAAAGTTTACTATACGATACGGCAAGATGGCTTTGAAGAGAACTATGCTAAGACCGAGATAACGGGTTGGGAAAATTGGCAAGTTTTGAACTTCCCAAATGAAGCAACACCCGATGCCTCTGTTCTAGACAAAGAAAAGCAAGAACTCACTGACGAGAACGGTAATTACTTCCTGCGATCGCGCTACCAGACACAAGACCAAACTGCGATCGCCCCAGTTCAACTGGTTTCTGGCTTAGACCACCTGTACGTGTTTCGGCAGTCTAAAACCAACACATTGCTCGTCGATCGGTTTGTGCTTGATGGCATGGCTAATACACTGGTGCCCAAGTTTGAGGTGCGCTTCAAGCGGAGTAGACAGAAATATCAACCATTGCAAGTGCCGAAAACTCCAGATCAGGCTATGCTCGATTCCCTGGACTTTCGAGATGCAAACGGCAATTTCTTCTACGAACCGACTCAAGAGATTAGTTTAGTAAACAATCTCCATCAAGGTTGGTTTGCGGTGGTATTGGTGCCGACCAGCGAACATGATAAATATCGCTGGCATATCTTTGCCTATAACCAATCTATGCAGCAGGTAGGAGTGATCTCTCTACGCGCTTCTGAAGAAGGACTATTTGAGGTGAAAGATTACACACTTCTGGAGCCAAAACCTGGAAATGAAGATATTCTTTTACCCCGTAGTATCCCTGGAATTATCAGACAAAGGATTGACATAGGAGCTAAAATCAACAACGGTTTCAGTGCAACGTTTTACTACACGCAGAGTGAACAGCAGACGGGTGATGGCTCTAAGCTCTTGCTCAAAGAAGCCGCTAAAGTCATGTTGGTGATGCCCACCGAGAAGGGCCATGCCGCAGCCATTAACTTTTCTGTGGCCCAAGATGGCACGTTGTCTCTAATTGATAACACCAAACCGAGTAGCCCGATCCTCCGCAAAACTCCCCATGATGTGTTGTTGCCGTTAGAC
>CBIHQL010000467.1:0-4011 GCA_966211855.1 uncultured bacterium | reverse complement strand
AGCCACCATCATCTCCTCTTGGATGGCTGGTCTACAGCGCTGTTATTCAAAGAGATTCTGGCAGACTATCAAGCTCTGTCACAGCAACAAAAACAGCCATGCACTACGCTTGTAGACTCTGCAAGCCCCCTTTTCTTGGATGCCCAGCAGGGCTCTAATCCCCCAAAGTTGGGGGACTTTGAATCCTGCTCCCCCCAACCTTGGGGGGCTGGGGGGGCGCGTCCCTATCGCGATTACATTCTCTGGCTCCAGCAGCAAAATCCCCTTAGCGCTGAACCTTTCTGGCGGCAGTATCTTCAGGGATTCACTGCACCCACAGCGATTAATTTAGAGCAACCACAAGACACCAATTCAAAAGGCGATCGCGCTGAGCAACAAATTCACCTCCCCGTTGCCACCACTCAGGCGCTCAAAACCTTTGCTCAACAGCAACGGCTGACACTCAATACATTGGTGCAATCGGCCTGGGCTTTGGCACTGAGTTGCTACAGTGGTGAATCGGATGTGGTCTTCGGTACCGTGGTTGCAGGTCGTCCGCCCACCTTGCCCGGAGTGGAGTCGATGGTGGGGTTGTTTATCAACACGCTACCCCTGCGCGTGCAAGTACCTGCAGAAGCAGAGCTGATTCCCTGGCTGCAACAGCTTCAAGCTCAACAGATGGAACGTCAGGCGTATGAATATAGCTCCCTTGTGCAAATCCAGCGCTGGAGTGAGATTCCTGCCACGCTACCTTTGTTCAATAGCATCCTGGTGTTTGAGAACTATCCCATCGATACCACCGTGCGATCGCCTGCCACGGATCTCACGATCGAACGCATCAGCACCTTCGAGCAGACCAACTATCCCCTGACAATCACTGCAATTCCAGGCGAGGAACTGCTACTTCAGGTTACCTACAATGCCCAACAGTTCGCAGATGACGCGATCGCTCGTCTCCTCGGACATTTACAAACGCTTTTACAAGGCTTCATCACCCAGCCCCAAACTCGCCTGAGAGAGATCTCCCTCCTCACCCCCGCTGAACAACATCAACTTCTCGTCGAGTGGAACAATTTAAAGCCATCACAGGCTTCCTCCCAGAATATAGCCCTTGCGGGCATACCAGAAAGAGGGGCTAGGGGGGCAAAAGTTACTATAGAAAACCCAGTAGAAGCAAACCCAACACTTTGTTTACATCATCTCTTTGAAGCTCAAGTAGAACGCACACCTGATGCAGTGGCTCTAATTCATGAAGACCAACAGTTTACCTATCATGAACTCAATCAACGAGCCAACCAACTAGCTCACTATCTGCAATCGCTTGGGGTTGGCCCAGAAGTTCTGGTAGGTGTTTGTTTACCGCGATCGCCCGAACTAATTATTAGTCTCCTGGCGATCCTCAAAGCGGGGGGAGCTTATGTTCCACTCGACCCCAACTATCCAGAAGAGCGGCTCTCGTTCATGCTGGCAGATGCACAGGTTGCAGTCTTGCTCACTCAATCAGACATATCCTCGCCTGATTCACCTGACCTTCCCCGAATTAATCTCGATATAAGTTGGGCAGAGATTGAGCAGCAACCTACCAGCAATCCTGTCAATGCTGCAACTGGAGACAATCTAGCCTATATCATTTATACCTCTGGCTCTACAGGCAAACCTAAAGGAGTCATGATTGAACAGCGATCGCTGACTCACTTTATTACTAGTGCCATTCAGATTTATGAGATTGCACCGAGCGATCGCGTGCTTCAATTTGCTTCCATTAGCTTTGATGCGGCGGTAGAAGAGATTTTCCCCACCCTGGTAAGAGGAGCAACGCTTGTTTTACGAACCGACTCCATGATTGAGTCCATTCCTCGCTTCTTGCAACAGTGCCAGGAAAAATCAATTACCGTTCTAGATTTACCAACTGCCTTTTGGCATCAACTGGTTCATACCTTATCCACATCAAACTTGGTGCTGGCAGAGTCTCTCCGGCTCGTCATTATCGGTGGTGAAAAAGCCCTACTTGAGTCACTTCATCTGTGGCGACAATACACGAATCCTCAGATCCGTTTAGTCAACACTTACGGGCCAACTGAAACCACTGTAGTAGCAACTTACTGTGATATTGCTGGGCCACAAGCCATCCCCTGTGATCCAGACATTCCGATTGGGCGATCGCTCCCTAACCTCCAGATTTATGTGCTAGATGCCCACCAAAACCCCGTACCCATCGGCGTTCCTGGTGAACTGTATATCGGTGGAGTCGGCGTTGCAAGAGGATGCCTCAACCGCCCCGATCTCACCAACGAGCGGTTCATCCCCAATCCATTTCAGGATCTCTCTCTCTCCCCTGCCTCCTCTCCCCTCTCTCCTCCCCCCTCACTTCTCTACAAAACTGGCGATCGCGTCCGTTTCCGCTCTGATGGGCATCTAGAGTTTTTAGGGAGAGTTGATCATCAAGTTAAAATTCGGGGTTTTCGGATTGAACTGGGAGAAATTGAAGCGGCGTTGGCTCAACATCCTAACGTTCAGGAAGCCTTGGTACTGGCACAAGCGGATCAACTCAGTCAAAATCGCTTGGTCGCTTATATAACATCAGCTTCTAAAAACCTTTCCCACCAAGAACTGCGTGAGTTTCTCCAACAGCGGTTGCCATCCTATATGGTGCCCTCAGCGTATGTAATGCTGGATGCGTTTCCATTAACGCCTAGTGGTAAGTTAGATCGTCAAGCTCTGCCATTGCCCCAAATTCATGAGCCGGATGCCTCAACTGCACCTCCCTCTACGCCGACTGAAATTCAGTTAGCTCATCTCTGGACAGAACTCCTCAGTGTGTCTGCCATTGGGATTCATGACAATTTCTTTGAACTGGGTGGACATTCGCTGCTGACGACACAATTGCTCTCTCGCATTCACACCACTTTTGATGTGGATTTAGCCTTGCGCCAATTGTTTGAAGCACCCACTATTGCAGCTTTAGCAGCTTTAATTGATCAACAGCTCAACCCAGAATTAGAGCAGGGCGCAAACTGTTCTGATGTCGTCCCCGACTTGATGGCAGATGCGGTTCTACCGGATGATATTCGACCCACCGCACCACCTCAATCCCCACAGCTTCATCACCTGCTCCTGACGGGTGCTACAGGATTTTTAGGTGCTTTCTTGCTGGCGGAATTGCTCCAGCAAACTACTGCCAAGATTCATTGTCTGGTTCGGGCTGAAGATGAAACGTCGGGGGAACAGCGATTACAGCGATCGCTTCAGGCTTATCAACTCTGGCAACCCCAATGGCGCGATCGCATCATTCCTGTCTTGGGTGATTTAGCACAACCAAATTTAGGTCTCTCTTCTCCTCAATATCAATTTCTGGCTGAAACAGTAGATGCGATCTACCACAATGGCGCTTGGGTTCATCATGCGCTTCCCTATGCCAGTCTCAAAGCTGCCAATGTCTTAGGTACAGAAGCAGTGTTGCGGCTCGCTTGCCAACACCACACGAAGCCCGTCCACTTTATTTCGACCACTAGCGTCTTTTCATCCACAGGCCAACACCACTCTAACCTCGTTGGCGAGAACGATCGGCCCACCCTGGAAACTGCGCCCACAAATGGTTATGCCCAAACCAAATGGGTATCCGAACAGTTGATTCTGGAGGCTCGCGATCGCGGTTTGCCTGTGACGATTCATCGCCCTGGACGCATTTCAGGACATAGCCAAACTGGAGTTTTTAATGAAAATGACCTGCTCTATCGGCTGATCATTGGTTGCATTACGTTGGGGAGCGTGCCTGAAAGAGAGATGCAGATTGACTTTGCTCCTGTGGATTATGTCAGTCGGGCGATCGTTCATCTATCACAACAACCTCAATTTTGGAATCAAGCGTTTCATTTAGTGAACCCTCACTCGCTGGCTGTAGATGGCCTGATTCACAAGATTCGTTCGTTAGGATATCCCTTGCAACGGTTGCCTTACGACGAGTGGCGATCGCACCTGTTGCAAATTGCCCAAGATCAGCCTGAGCATCCCCTCTACCCGCTGATTCCTATG
>CBIHQL010000466.1:0-4027 GCA_966211855.1 uncultured bacterium | reverse complement strand
GGAGCTACGGTCACGCTAGTTCATGCCCCGTTTGTTGGAACTCCTCACTTAACCCCCTCCCCCAGTTTGCGGATGATTCCGGTCGTCAGTGCCGAAGAGATGCGGCAGGCGATGTTGGAGTGCTTACCCAATGCCGATTGGATCATTTTGTCGGCAGCAGTGGCAGATGTCAGACCCACGAATTATGCTGCTGAGAAACTGCCCAAGCGATCGCTCCCCGAAACGCTACCGCTGGAATTTGTCCCCGATATTGCTGCCGAGTTAGGCACGCTCAAGCAACCGCATCAACGCTTGATTGGCTTCGCTGCCCAAACCGGAGACATCATCACCCCTGCTCTAGAGAAACTGCATCGTAAGAAACTCGATGCGATCGCCGCTAACCCGGTTGATCAACCCAATGCCGGGTTTGGCACAGATGAAAATCAAGCAGTCTTGATCGATGCTCAAGGCCGACAAGTAGCGATTCCACCTTGCAGCAAGTTAGAAATGGCGCATCGGTTGTTGGATTTCGTGCAAACCTTACAAACCTTATCGGATGCTGCGATCGCGCCTGACCTGCAATAATCTTGACTGATTGATAGGTTGATCTCAGAAGGGTGGGTATGAAAATAGCTTGGTTTGCAGGGTTAGCAGTGCTACTACCATTGATGGCTTGTTCACCTGCACCAAACCCCACAGCATCTGCCCCTACAAATGATCAAACGCAACCGTTAATTGCCGGAGCCATTCCTGATCAAGACCCGGAAAGACTCCAGCGTTTGTACGGCAAGGTCACAGCCTACTTATCACAAGAATTAGGCGTACCTGTTGAGTACAAACCCGTCACCGACTACACAGCAGCAGTCACCGCGTTTAAGGTTGGCGATCTAGATTTGGTTTGGTTTGGTGGCTTGACTGGGACACAAGCGCGTTTACAAGTGCCCGGTGCCGAAGCGATCGCCCAACGGGATATTGACGAGAAGTTTCACAGCGTCTTCATTGCCAACAAAGCGAGTGGTTTGAAACCAATCTCTGATGCAAACGGCTTGACGGAACTCAAGGGGCATACCTTCACTTTTGGCAGTGAATCCTCCACTTCGGGTCGCCTGATGCCGCAATATTTTCTCAAGCAAGCGGGTGTTGAACTGCAAGATTTCAAAGGTCAAGTTGGGTTCTCCAGTTCTCACGATGCCACGCTCAAGTTAGTCGAAGCAGGCACCTATGACGCGGGAGTGTTGAATGAGCAGGTTTGGCAGAGTCGTGTGAAATCGGGAGAAGTCAACCTCGATAAGTTGGCAGTGATTTGGCGTACTCCGGCTTACTATGACTACCATTGGGTGATCAACCCGCAAGTCGAACAACGCTACGGCGAAGATTTCCCGCAAAAGGTGCAAGCTGCTTTGGTAAAGCTTGACCCGAAAGTGCCGGAACAGAAAGAAATTTTGGATCTGTTTGGGGCTGAGAAATTTATCCCCACGCAGAATTCTAACTACGCCAAGATTGAAGCCGTAGGTCGCGAGATCGGCAAAATCAAATGAGTTCGCCCCCTGTTTTGGAACTCCGGCAGGTCAGCCAGCGGTTTGGTCATTTTCCAGCCCTAAGTGGGATCAATCTACAAATTCAGCCTGGAGAACGGGTAGCGTTAGTGGGGCCAAGTGGGGCTGGCAAAAGTACGCTGATCAGTTTGCTCAATGGCACCTTGTTCCCTAGCCACGGGGAAGTTTGGGTTTTAGGTCGAAATTTAGCGAAACTCTCCCCTCGTCGTCTGCGGCAAGTACAACGGCAAATTGGCACGATTTACCAACAGTTTCATCTGGTAGACAACTTGCGAGTGATTCACAATGTCAACGCTGGGCACTTGGGGCGGTGGTCATGGTGGCGGGCGGCAATTTCACTAATGTGGCCTTTGGATGTGAAGACTGCTACTCAAGCTTTAGCGCAAGTCGGCATTCCAGAAAAGCTGTATGAGCGTACCGATCGCTTGTCAGGTGGTCAACAGCAACGGGTGGCGATCGCACGAGTTTTGGTGCAAAACCCAGAAGTAATTCTCGCCGATGAACCGATCGCCAGCTTAGACCCAGAACGCGGTCGCGAGATTATGGACTTGTTACGAGACCTGAATCAAGCCACTGGTAAAACTCTGGTGACTAGCTTGCACTCGATAGAATTGGCGCAAACTCACTGTCAGCGGATTATTGGCTTGCGACAAGGGCAAATTCTCTTCGATACCGCCACAGACGCTCTTTCTACTGAGATGATTGCCGCCCTCTACCAAATTGAACCGTGTGAGTTCGCAGTCTGAAGGAACCGTGTCTCAAATACGCGATCGCTCCACCACCTCCTTGATTAGCTCAACTCTTCCCCGACCTCCCCTATGGAGTTCTCGTTTGGGATGGGGATTGGTTTGCTTAGTTGCGATCGCTGCTTCTCTCTATTCCACGGGCATTTTCACTCAAGAGATTGTTAACCCCGGCGGCCTGCCCCTAGTCCTGCATTGGTTGCAAGCAGGTTTACACCCCGATCTCAGCCGTGAGTTCCTGCAACTGACGATTGATGCTGCGTTAGTCACCCTGGCCTATGCGGTTTGTGGAACGAGTTTGAGTGTGTTGCTAGGTGCGATCGCTGGACTACTCGCTTCAGAAGTCTGGTGGCAATCTGTTTTACCTGCCAAGCATTTCACTCAATCTCGCCAATCACTGCACAGTTGGCTGAGTCGCTGGCCTTGGCTGACTATTCGAGCCTGCTTATCAATCCCACGAGCGATACACGAAATTCTTTGGGGACTGTTGTTCGTCAATATTTTGGGGTTAGATCCCCTCGTAGCAATTCTGGCGATCGCCATCCCTTTTGGGGCCATCACTGCCAAGGTCTTTTCTGAAATTCTCGATGAAACCCCTCGGCAACCCTTACAAGCTTTACTGAATAGCGGTGTTGCACCCTTCAGCGCGGTTTTGTATGGTTTGCTGCCTCAAGCCTTTCCGAACTTGCTCTCTTACACCGTCTATCGCTTTGAGTGTTCCATTCGGTCAGCGGCGGTCTTAGGCATCATTGGTGCAGGCGGTTTGGGCTATCAACTGTTGCTCAGTTTGCAATCGCTCCGCTATGAGCAGATGTGGACTTTATTCTGGGCGCTGCTGCTGCTCAATGGAGGCGTAGATTTCTGGAGTGCCTTACTCCGTAATCGTTTGGGCTTACCTAGCCGTTTGGATCTGAATGCTTTAAAGCTAGGTCGCTGGCAACTCCCTAGAGTGCGTCGAGATCCTGTTGTGTTGGCTTCGATCGTCGGCGTTATGGGCTTAGTGCCCTTTTCTTTTTGGTACGTGAAAGCTGATATCGCCCAACTGTGGCAACCTCGCACCTGGCAACTCTTAAGCGCTGTGAGTCAATCGGCATGGCCCCCTCATCTGTCAGGGCTAACGCTGGGGCCGTTAGGTGAGTTGACTGTGCAAACCCTAGCCATGTCGATTGTGGCGATCGCGATCGCAGCACTCGGAGCACTCTTATTGGCAGTCCCCGCGGCTCGCAACCTACTTTTACCAGGTGGGTTGTTGAATCCTAACCACAGCGATCGCACTTCTGGCATTATTAGTATGCTGCTGCTATTCACTGCTCGGTTTATCTTGCTGGTGAGCCGAGCCATTCCAGCTCCAATCTGGGCGCTAGTTTGCCTGTTCGTATTATTTCCCGGTATTTTGCCAGGAGCGATCGCCTTGGGGATACATAATCTCGGTATCTTGGGGCGCTTAATGGCAGAGGTAATCGAAAACCTAGATCAAAAACCTGTACGAGCCCTTAAAGCCCAAGGAGCCGCCGCTATACCCATCTTCCTGTACGGCATTTTGCCCCCCACCTTACCCCGGTTTTTTGCTTATGTACTATACCGTTGGGAAGTTTGTATCCGGGAAACTGTGATTGTTGGTTTGGTTGGGGCGGGTGGGTTAGGACGACTTTTAACTGAGCAACTCAGCAGCTTTGACTATCCAGGGCTGCTAATTACCTTGAGCTGTTTTGTCGCGATTACCTTTGTGGTTGATTTAGTCAGCACTAC
>CBIHQL010000465.1:0-4030 GCA_966211855.1 uncultured bacterium | reverse complement strand
ATCAGTATACTTCTCTAGGAAATTGTTAACGCGTCCATTGGTATCTACGTTGTAAACGGTTTCAATGGTTAGTTGGCGATCGCCCTGCTCATACCGGTAAACCTGTCCGGCAATAAAACGTCTTCGAGCATCCTCATGGTTGATCTGGGTAGGATCAATGGCTTGGCTGGACAAAAGTCGCCAGTTGGGCAGATCAATCGTTTCTGGGAATGTAAAGGTGGTGTGTGTGGAGTCTAGCTGCTTTACAAGATTGGACAAGAGTATTTGTCCTAAAACTCCAATGATACTGAGAGAAAGCACCCCCAGAACAGCAATCTGAACATTTTTTATAGCGGGGATTGCTTTCACAGTTCTGCTTCCGGTTCTTCAATAGCCTCATTTTGCCGAATCAAAAAGAAGCAAAATAGGCCCAATAAAGCAACTGAGATCAACGAAAAGATCAGGGATCCTTGCTGCTCATGCCAGTAGAGAAAGCCGTCTTTGTTAGCTTCTACTGCTAAGAGAGCCAGAATCGCTACCCGTATGCTATTGGTGATAAAGGCAATAGACACTGCCACTACAGGGACAAGCAATTGCTGGATCCTGGGAAGGGGAAACATAAATAGAAAAATGACAGAGATCCCTAGAATTTGCATGATGCCGCTATAGCCGGAGCATAGCCTTGGGGTAACACGATCACAGCACCCTGCCGACTCACATCAAAACCCAAATACAGTAATAATGCCGTGGATGTTTTTGCGGTTAAATACGATAAATCATAGACCTTAGAGAGTAAACCAGGATGGGGAATGATGAGGCCGAGAACCGTTAACTCTTGCCAATACTGCTTTAGCCCGGAGAACCCTGAGGCAATTAACCCTAAACCCAAACCAGACAGTAGTGGGGATAAATTCAGAAAAAAATCAGCGTCCCCTGCAGTAACATGGCTTCTAAACAAAACACCACTAATCACAGTGGCCCCCATCGAGATTCCGGCAAATTTACCCTCAAAATTTAAGGAAAATCGTCTTTGCCAAATCAAAGATGCAACAGCTACCCAGTAAAGCAAACTGGTGCTAAATAATTGCTCATGGCCTGACTTTGCAACCAGGGTCAGATGGATGCTGATCAGACCTGCCCCAACTGTTAACAACCAGAATTCAGGGGCAACCAACAATTTAGAAAATCGATCGTGGTTCATGCCATTACCAACCGACCCTAAGGAGAGATCGAAATGAAAAAAGCCTGTGAAAGGAAGAGCTAAAGCCTATTCCTTTCACAAACTTACAAAGAACTAAAATCATAACCGAACCTCAGTCAACCTGAGCCCATTGAGGTATTGCCTAGCTAACCAAGGATTTCTCTCTGTTAGCGTTAATTCTGCTAGCAGAACGGCGTTTCAAAGCGACACCACCTGCGATCGCTGCCGCAGATCCTAGCAATGTGAGTGGCTCAGGCACTTCTTCATTCACCAAGGTTTCACTACCGTTACCTACAAAGCCTTGGGCACGCACAGCAGTTCTGAGAGAGCCATTTTGCAAGTCTGTAATAACAGCATTGAAAGGATTGTTAAACCCGCTTTGAATCTTGAAGATAATACCCAGTGATTCACCTAAGCCGATTCCATTGGGTGCCCGTGGGGCATCTGGAGATGCCGAGAACGTAACCTGAAAACCGTTAATGCTGGGAGGAGAAGCAGGGTTAGCTCCTGTCGAATATTTAACCTGCTGACTATTGGTCAAGCCCGAATAATCGAACTTAACAAAAGTAGCCAACGTTTTTGGCATTAGGTCTTCAAAGTAAATGTTGGTCAAGATAGCAGCTTTTTCACCAATGTTCTTAAAGGTGAACATAACTTCATCAGCAGCAACTTGAGAAACGGTAGTTTTAAACTGGCTTTCAGCAATATTACAGTCAGTAACCTTGTTATTGCTGGCGCAAGAGTAACCGTAGGTCACAGGTGCAGGAGGAACAAAAGCATGGGCGGGTTCGATAACTGATACAACTGCGGTACTTGCTATGGCAGCAGCTAGGGTTTGCAAAGGATTAAATTTGTGAACCATAATTTTATGAGAATAGTGGTGATGGACACCGAACAAGAACAAGCATGGCTTGATCCCAGTGAGGGAAAGCTCGACAAATCATTCAACACCAGGAATATCGCTGTATGTAGGTAACTTAGATATGATTAAGCAATCTTGTGACCAAACTCCGCTTGATTTGATCAAAGAGCCAAACCAAAACTTCTAAGTAACTACTCAAGCAAATTATTACAAGTATCACTTATTAATACGTAAAAACCCTGAATAAGCAAGAATTGAGAAGGCTGTTTACTCAAACTTCACTCAAAATTTATCAATAGAGAGACAAAAGTGTAGTTTCTTTCAAGTTTTAGGCTTGCCGGTCTCAGGCAACCTCAGCAGCATCCGCGCCCAGCCTTTCCATGTTCGAGGCAGGGGCTTCTGGATCTTTTCAAGGCTTGAGGGAAGTTTACCCTGTCGTCTCAAGCGATGTTCGTGCCATTGGATACCAATCAAACTCGTGACATAGAGCATATATCCAGGTTCTTCCATCTGAGAGAAGACCAGACCAAACGATAGGATGGTCAGCACCAAGTACCTAGATACATCATCTCGGCAAACATACTGCCAAACCAACCACCATATATACAAAAATGCCCCAAGTCCTAACCAGCCCAAATCTCCCCAAATACCTGCCCAGCCAAACAATGGCGAAAACATACTTGATTGATCCCCGAGCCAGCTTTCTGCTACGGCTCTCCACACATCCCGTGTTGCAGGATGGGTGGTTGCTCCTAAGGGCATGAGGAGGCTTTCGTATTCTTTTAACATCCAACCTCCCAGCCGCCCAACCGTATGACCAGGCCCCAAGCCTAATAGAGGGTCAATCCAGGAGTCATAATACGTTGGGACAATGCGCAGTGTGGCAGATTTAAGTAATGTTGCTTCACCATTAGGCCCATAAATTTCAGGCCGAATCCAAGTATTAAACGCGCTTAAAGAGGGAATGTTTTGGATCGCCCAGAAAAAAGCTGTCCCCAAAAAAGCTGTGGTTGCGACATATTTAATTGCATCCAGAATGTTATTAAACTTAGAAAGAATAAAAAATATAGTTCCAACACCAAATACAAGCATCACTTGCTTTGCATCGGCCATTGACATATGTTCAAATGTCAGTCCAAGAACTAAAATGCGAAGCCAGATAGGTGCATTTCTAGCAGTAGCAAGATAGTAAATGCCAAATGTGAGCGCCACAGACGCACCAACAACATGGCCTGCACCCTGCTTAATAAACACCCCTTTGATATTGTCTTCTAAACCAGGCTGGAGATGTAGTCTAAAGATGTAATGTTGGGCATAAGCAAAAGCAGTATTTGTAAAAGACGAAAATAGCAGCAGAGCCCGAAATTGAAGAAATTTTTCAGTGGTCAGAGGTAAGCTGACAATAGAAATTAGGAGTAAAAAGTGCTCACATAGTAGCAGAAAGTTAACAAAGGCATTAATAGTACCTGCCTCCCCATTAAGAGCACTTGCAAGATTAATGCTTAAAAAGCCCAGGAGCGCAATTAAAAGTTTCCAAATCAGATCGATTTGTTGCTGATCTCTTGTTTTGGTTTTTGTTAGAACTATAAAACAAACCCACGGGACAATGCCTAGATGTACAATATTGATTAGAGATGGAAATTTGATTAAGAGAAGTACCCTTGGAAAAAAAGCCGAGCAAAAGGCAAACATGACCAGGGTAGATATCTGGATATAGCCTTTTTTTTGGGACAGTTGTTGGGGCGGGTCTCCAATCATAATTTTCCGGCTAGACGGATTTATAGATCTCAAGCAATTGCTGGTAGTTTGCTTGGGCTGTGTACTTTGTTTCAAACTCTGTCCGACACGCTTGACGCATCTGGGTTAGGTCAGTTGGATGAGCCAATACCCATTCTAGGGTGTTGACTAGGTCACCCGCATTACCAGGTTGAAAGTGCAAGCCAGTACGTCCATGGTCAACCAGTTCAGCGATCGCACCAATCTTGGCT
>CBIHQL010000464.1:0-4036 GCA_966211855.1 uncultured bacterium | reverse complement strand
TCCCTGTCTAAACATTATCTAAGGGAGCGTGGCATTATGTCCTCAATTGAGGAAGTGACAAAGACAATTAACCTGATCATTGCACCTGTCGTCACGATCACAACTTGCGCCATCATGGTCAATGGCTTGATTCCCCGGTACGGCTCCCTTGGCGATCGCCTACGTACCGTTAACCAAGGGCTGAGCGACTTGCAGGAAACCGATCTGGCTCACAATCGGGACAAAGCTCGGAGGGTACAAGAATTGGAATTCCTGCTAAGGGATCTGCTGAGACACCATCATTTCGTGCATGATGCCCTGGTGCTTATTTATATATCCATCCTAGTTTTTATGCTGGATATACTGGTCATTGCTATAGCAGTTGCCACTAATGTCAATTGGCTAGCACAGATGGCACTGATAGTCTTTCTGGGTGGAGTTGCCGTTTTATTTGCGGGAATGGTTTTGATTGCCTATGAGCTGCGCTCATCTCACTATTCCATTCAATTAGAGGTACACCATACCTGTCGCCTGTGCCGCCACCAACCCACCAAACTGGTAGGAAAGTGAACTCAGAAATTCTGACAATTTCAGCGAGTCAGGATGATCACAACATCACCGTTGCCGATATCCCTTTTGAGAGCGAGGTCAGCGCGATGAAGACAAATTTTGAGCACAAGTCCCTTGAGGATAAACATGAGAACCATCTACATGGATCTGATAGCCGCGATGTTTTCGCCGAACGTGTCCGCAGCAACCAACACCAACTTACTTCTGAGCTAAGGCAGCAGTACGATTTTGTTGTTTGCGGATCTGGATCTTCTGGCTCGGTGGTTGCTCGCAGACTAGCTGAGAATCCGGATGTCAGCGTGCTACTGCTGGAAGCGGGAGGCAGCGATGATCTGCCCCATGTCATGGAAGCGAATCAATGGCCGCTGAACCTGGGCAGCGATCGCGATTGGAACTTCCAAGGACAGCCGAATCAACATGTGAACGGTCGGGCGATTCCATTCTCCATGGGCAAGGTCCTCGGCGGTGGATCGAGCATCAATGTCATGGTCTGGGCACGCGGACACAAGCAGGATTGGGATTTCTTCGCCGCTGAAGCCAACGACCCTACCTGGAGTTATGAATCTATCTTGCAGATTTATCGCCGCCTGGAAGATTGGCATGGCGTGCCAGACCCCATGTATCGCGGCACAGGAGGCCCAGTATTTGTCCAGCCCGCACCCGATCCAAACGCGATCGCACCCGCAGCGGTTGAGGCAGCGCGGTCAGTCGGTATTCCGACGTTTGAAAATCCCAACGGACACATGATGGAAGCAGCGCAGGGTGCCTCTATCAGCGATGTGCGAGTTTGCAATGGCAAGCGCCAATCAATATTTCGCTCCTATGTCTACCCTTATATGGATCGGCCAAACTTGACGGTGCTCAGCCAGGCACTAGTCACACGGCTAACGTTCCAGGGCAAGCGAGTGACTGGCGTGGAGATCGCTTATCGGGACACGATCTATCGCATTAGTGCGGCAGTGGAAGTTGTGCTGTCGCTCGGTGCCATCCATACGCCGAAAGTGCTGATGCAATCGGGTATCGGTGATGAGGCTGAGTTGCAACGATTTGGCATTCCGGTCGTACAGCACCTTCCTGGGGTGGGACAAAATTTTCAGGACCATGTTGCCTTTGATTGTGTTTGGGAATATGAAACCGCTCTCGAACCTAAAAACAACTTATCCGAGGCCATCTTTTTCTCGACCAGCCAGTCTGGGTTAGACAGTCCAGACATATTTGTCTGTCAGGCTGAGGTGCCAAAATCCACGGCTGAGAATGCCATCCGGTTTGGGCTACCCGATGCAGGTTGGACGTTATTTGGGGCGATCGCCAACCCCAAAAGCCGAGGCCGTCTGCGTCTGACGGGAGCCGATCCCTCCGACCCGATTTTGATTGAGGCCAACACGCTGTCTGATCCAGATGATCTCAAAACCGCGATCGCCTGCGTCGAACTCTGTCGCGAAGTCGGTAACTCCGCTCCGCTGCGTCCGTTTGCCAAGCGTGAAGTCATGCCCGGTAATTTGAAAGGAGGTGAACTTGAACGCTTTATTCGAGATGCTGCAACCAGTTTCTGGCACGAAACCTGCACCGCAAAGATGGGTCGAGATGAGATGTCGGTGGTGGATAGCAACCTGAGAGTGTATGGCATCGATAATCTCCGGATCGCAGATGGCTCGATCCTGCCGCGAATAACCACGGGCAACACGATGGCTCCCTGCGTGATCGTGGGGGAGCGAGCAGCGGAGATCCTCCATCTTGAACACCAACTGCAAACCACCGTAAAAACAGGCTCAGGCGGGCAATAAAATCACCGCACTTTTCACGTTTCGGCAATATCAATTTGCACCAATGGATAACAACTAAAACGAGGGCACCCGATGACAACACAGAAAGTATGGTTCATTACTGGAGCCTCCAGAGGCTTTGGGTTAGAAATTGCTCAAGCAGCTCTGGCAGCAGGCGATCGCGTTGTAGCAACAGTTCGCAGCCAACCCGCACAACTCGCTGCTACTCTGCACAACCACCCGGATTTGTATGTGGTGCCAATGGATGTCACCCAGGAAGACCAGGTACGAGAGGCGGTCCAGCAGGGCATTGACCGTTTTGGTCGGGTTGATGTTCTAGTCAATAATGCTGGGTTTGGCATGGTGAGCGCGATCGAAGAAGCCACGGATGCCGAAGTTCGCAAACAGTATGACACCAACGTATTTGGGTTGCTGAATGTGACTCGTGCCCTGTTGCCGTACCTACGCCGACAAAAGTCTGGGCACATCATCAATATCTCGTCTTTGTTTGGCTACGATGCCATTCCGGGTTGGGGATTGTATGGGTCTACTAAATTTGCAGTCGAAGGCATCTCGAAAGGTCTGGCGGTCGAACTGGCACCCCTCGGTATCCATGTCACAGCGGTGGCTCCCGGTCTTTTTACCACCGACTTCCTCAGCACTGAATCCTATGTTGCCGCTAAAACTAGCATCGCCGATTACCAGGAAACGGTAGGAGCGATGCGGAAGGGAGCCGACGCACTACATGGCAACCAGCCCGGTGACCCGAAAAAGTTGGCTCAGGTAATGATTCAAATCGCCAGCACAGAACGTCCGCCACTGCATTTGCCCCTCGGAAAGGATGCGGTCGATCTGTGCCAGAAGAATGCCGCAAAAATGGCACAGGAACTCGAAACATGGCTGCCAGTATGTCTAAGTACTGACCATGACCATCGCGTTACGGCTGCGACCTCCGCCTGATACCATTTTGGATTTTAGATTTGCGATTTTGGAGTTTTATGATGGACACTGAACAGAAAGTGGTTGTGATCACTGGCGCATCGCAAGGCATCGGTGCGGCTCTGGTTAAGGCATATCGCGATCGCAACTATCGAGTGGTCGCAATCTCACGCTCAATTCAACCCTCGGATGATGATGAAGTCGTGGCGATCTCCGGTGACATCGCGGATCGAAAAACTGCGGAGCGGGCGATCGTCGAAGGTGTGACCCGCTTTGGGCGCATCGACACGCTAATCAACAACGCTGGAATCTTCATCGCCAAGCCATTCACCGAGTACACCGAGGCAGACTACCAAGCCTACTTGGGCACGAACCTCACTGGCTTCTTTCACATAACCCAACTGGCGATCGCCGAGATGGAGAAACAGGGCAGCGGACATATCGTGCAGATCTCAACGAGCCTGGTTGACCACGCGATCGCAGGCGTACCCTCTGTACTCGCCTCGCTGACAAAAGGCGGGCTAAATGCCGCAACCAAATCACTGGCGATCGAGTATGCCAAGCGCGGTATCCGGGCGAACGCGATCGGGCTAGGTATCATCAAAACACCAATGAATCCCCCCGAAACCCATGCCCAACTTGATGCCCTGCACCCGATCGGTCATATGGGCGAGATCTCTGATGTCGTTGATGCCATCCTCTACCTCGAATCAACCAACTTTGTGACGGGCGAAATCCTGCATGTCGATGGTGGTCAGAGTGCGGGGCACTGATAACCACCTCCA
>CBIHQL010000463.1:0-4037 GCA_966211855.1 uncultured bacterium | reverse complement strand
AAAATTTAGGCGGCATTGGCAATCTCGCTTATTTGCCCGCTCGTAATCAGCCGAACTGGGCAGAAAAAGTGCGAGGCTGGGATACTGGCCCTGGTAACGTTTTGCTCGATTTAGCGGTATCTCAACTCTCGAATGGGAGCAAAACCTATGATGAAGACGGGGCGTGGGCGGCTAGAGGGACACCCTGCCTACCGCTAGTAGAGCAATGGTTGCAGCACGACTTTTTTCACCAAGCACCTCCTAAATCGACTGGACGCGAGTTATTTGGGGTGGAATACCTCCACCAATGCCTTGCTGATGCGGCAGCTTACAACTTGAGTGATGCTGATGTGCTCGCTACCCTAACAGAGTTGACGGTTAGTTCCATCGCCCATAGCTATCGCACTTTTCTGCCCCAGCTTCCTGATCAAGTTTTGCTGTGCGGAGGTGGCAGTCGCAATCACTACCTCAAGCAGCGCTTACAGAGCCAGCTACCACAGGTATCAATTTTGACAACTGATGAGGCTGGTTTGAACGCAGACTTTAAAGAAGCGATCGCTTTTGCGGTCTTAGCTTATTGGCGCTGGCACGATCGCCCTGGGAACCTACCTCAAGTTACTGGCGCTCAGAGTGCAGTTCCCTTAGGAGAAATTCACCAAGTGGCGTACGCAGTGGGTGATAGCATAGAGTCCCATTCGCGTTAGCATAGCGAGAAGCGAGACAAGCAAGGATGGCGCTGTGGCTCACACCTTTCTAATAGAGGCAGGACGCTGGACGCTGCAAGGCAATTGGCTAGAACGAGATGGAATGCCGATCGCGGTCAAGGGCAAAACCCTGGTTGGCTGGGGCCGAGACAATTGGTTCACAATGGTCACCAAGCTGATCTTTCCAGGGAGCGATCGCGAAGACATTGCGCTGCAATATAGAGGGCGTTTAGATCTAGGTGAGCGGCAGTATACTTTCGTGCTACAGCATAGTTTGCTAGGGCGGGTTGAGGGCGAAGGTTGGGTCGCGCCAGAGTCGATCGTGCAACGCTATTGGGTCTTGGGCGATCGTCAACGCCGGAGTGGGTTTGAAACACTCCGCTATATCGACGAAGGCAAATACTACGTATCTAGCGGTATCATGGCGGGTCATTACCTCACCAGCACCATGGAAGCAGTTTTAGAACGGCAACCTGATTAGAGCATGAGATTGGCTCGTATTTCTCTTTGCTTCAACTGAGTTGTCTCCCTACCTATCAGCCTTGGGTACTCTGGGAGAACAAATCCTTCATAGAAACTTATGCTGATCTTTTACCTTCGCGCTACCTAGGTTAGTTGCAAATTCAGATGTTGCTACTAGCCAGACTGTACGTTGATTTAATAGAAAAATCATGAGTGCGACTTCTGTGAATGTAAAAAAAATTACTTAAACTTATCTTGACTTCCTATGTAATTACAACAGGGAAGTTACAATAACTTTATATAAGCCTCAAGTAATTTTCGCTGTATTTTTTGTATCTTTTCCTGGGCTAGTACCCGCACTTCATGAGTACCCCAAGTTGATTTGTGACGCAGCCCCCTGTCTCACCTACTTCTCGTTCTCATTTAACGCGCCAGAATCTCATGCCGAAACCATCACGTGTGTCTCGCCCAGCGCAGAACGGAGCCTCCAGTGATATCAGACCCTAATATTGGCCGCCTCTTGAGCAATCGCTACCAACTGGTCGAATTGATCGGCAAAGGGGCGATGGGACGGGTATATCGTGCCCAAGACATACTCTTAGGTGATGTTCCAGTAGCGGTCAAGTTTTTGGCTCGCACCCTACTCAACGAAAAAATGCGAGAGCGATTTCGCAGCGAGGCCAGAACCTGTGCATTGCTGGGGCAAAAAAGCCTGCATATCGTCCGCGTTATGGACTACAACGTAGACGAAGACGAGGTGCCCTTTTATGTCATGGAATATTTACAGGGAGAAAGTCTGGCTGATGTGATTCGGGCTCGCCCCTTGGTGTTACCCCGCTTCTTGAGTCTGACGCGCCAAATCTGTCTGGGTTTGCAGTGTGCCCACCAGGATGGTGTTATTCATCGCGACATCAAACCCGGCAATATTCTTGTAACTCAAGACACGAGTATTGGTGAGTTAGGTAAAATCCTCGATTTTGGCATTGCTCGACTGCTGCAAGCCGATAACGGTCAAACCAACTCCTTTATGGGGACGCTGGCTTATTCTTCGCCTGAGCAAATGGAAGGTAAGGAGTTAGACAACCGCTCAGACATCTACAGTCTGGGAATCATGATGTTTGAAATGCTGACTGGGCGGATGCCTTTGTATGCCGAAACCCATACCTTTGGCAGTTGGTACAAAGCTCATCACTTTCAGCCTCCCCGCACGTTTGAGTCGATCAACCCGCATCTCAAACTGCCCAAAGCACTAGAAACGTTGATCATGAGCTGC
Source organism: uncultured bacterium (assembly GCA_966211855.1). GTDB lineage: Bacteria > Cyanobacteriota > Cyanobacteriia > FACHB-46 > FACHB-46 > CBIHQL01. Next base: position 1,619 of record CBIHQL010000463.1, on the reverse strand, counting down.
TTGGCTAAAGATGTCAGCGATCGCCCCCAAAGCGTTGTAGATGTTTTGAAAGCCTTAGAACCCCTTGAGGGCCGTTTCCGTTTGGGGCAAGAAATTGGGCACAAGATTGAGAATATCTTAGGCAAATTACCTGTCGTCACCGAGACCAAACGGCAAGACTCAATTTCTGCTGATGAATTTTGTCGCCTCACTTCTTGGCCCAAAGACAAACCGATCGCTGAGATCGTCTTTCCTCAACCCTTACGCAGTAGTCGTGAAGTTTTAGCAACTTTATGGGTGATGATGGCTCAAGCCGATATCCAGCGGCGGTTGCTCTCAAAGCGTTACAACCAATTTCTGTTTCTCCCCTCTCCTCATCCGATGGTGCTCTGGATCACAGCACTTTACAGCCCTGAACATGGCCCTCGCTGGCTACCTTGCTACTTAGACCTCAAAAGCAAGGCGGGTCAAGAGATGGCTCGGCTCTTAGCTGACAGTGGTGTTTATCGGCTGCTCTTTTTTGGCGTTGAAGAACCACAGCAATGCATGACGGTTATGTCCTCAACGATCGCCACGCAACAGCGCGATCGATTGCGAGACTGGGCTAACGCTGGGCAAACTTCGCTCTCAGTCTCGCAACCAACCACTAGCAAGACTCTACTGAAACAAGAATTTGAGAAGCTTAAGCCTAAAATCTTGCTAAAACTAGAATCCTCCCCCGGAGAAGCCTTCACAGATATTTTTGGTTGACTCTGGGTGCCTAGGCACGAGTTGGCGGAAATACCAAAACTGGGTGCCAACTACGTCGTAACAGCTCACCCGTAAAGCTAGGCCCAGACCACTCCAGCAACCGCCCCAAGCTATCAGAAGCGACTGCGATCGCCGTCACATCTGACATTAACGCCGCATCTAAAACTTGCTGCACCGCATTGCCCGATCGAACTTCAGTGCTCACTTGAATGTTGCTTTTTTTGAGTTCAGCCTCCACTGCCGCCAAAATTTTGACTGCTTCTTGCTTTTGGTGCTCCTTCAAAAACTCTTGCCGTCCTCCCTCAGGCAACACCCAACAGAGTAGAGCTTGCTCTGGAACTGAGACGCCTGCCACTTGAGCACAACCTTGAATCTGTTGAATTAAGAATTTAGCCGCCTCGCTGTTGTCGTAAGGAATCAGCAAATTACGAAACAAGTGTTGACAGCGCAGATTCAACTCTTCTGTGGTGTAGGCCGAAAGAAGTTGCGGTCGTAAAACTAGCAGAGGCGTTTTTACACGTTGAGCCAGCTCCATCGTAGTGCTGCCAAACAATTTTTCGTTTAACAAACTACGAGTAGGAGTCCCAAGGATAATCACGTCCGCTTGATGAGCCTTGGCAACCTTAAGAATCGTCTCGATCGCCCGACCTGACTCAACTTCGACTCTAACTTCTACATCTTCTGGCACTTGCTGCAAGGCAACCTGCAAGCGATCGCGAGCTTGATTAACCTCGGCTGTGTCTTCACGGGGGATTTCTCCTTCTTTCCACAGCGGGACTACGTTGAGGAACGTAATGTGTTTCATACCGCCGGCTGCCAAACTCGGCACGAAATGCACTAGGCGTTGGAGGTTGTCAGCAAAATCTGTACAAATCAAAGGACGTTGAAAC
>CBIHQL010000462.1:0-4045 GCA_966211855.1 uncultured bacterium | reverse complement strand
TTCAAAGCGATCTGGAATCTTTTCGGTAGGAAGTTTACTGTTACGTATCTGGCGAGTTCGCTCTAGAAACCTTTCTTGAATTTCAGCAGCACTACCTTCACCAACAACACTGGGGTTTTGCTGGTCTTGCTTATACTCAAGCAAGCGCGGCGTTGATCCTTGCGGTATGTGTTGAACATCGGTTCGGCAAATTGTACAAGCGGCGGATTCACTTGCAAGCACATCAGCACCAATCACTGCATTGAGAAAAGTACTTTTTCCTGCTTTCATAGGAGCAACAACAGCTACCTCATATTTCTGATCTTTGAGTGCTTTAAGCGCCTTGGTAATATCACTCTCAACATTTTCCAAGCTTTGAGTGTCATCGCCTTCTGTGAGTCTTGCATGTCTGAACTCTCTTAAATACCGAAGCAAGTTTTCACCAACTTTAGCAATTTCTGCGTGTGCTTTTTGGAATTGCTGGGACAACATGAACAACTTCCTCCAGTACTGTTACTCTAAAATGCTCTGCTCACGATTATCTTTACATAAGCAGATTAGTTCTGAAAAGTTCAGAAATTATACGGGTTCAAAAAGCCTGTGCTGAACTGTTTGCAAGAAAGCACTCATTGAAAAAGTTTTAAGCGCCCCTCCTACCGACAACTCAAGCGGCATAGCTATTAATTAGACTGAACTACATCGGGCTAATTCTCTCTACTCGTGTACCTAATACGGCTAAGAGATTAGACAGAATTTTATTTGAGGGGCGATCGCTTTACAGGGAAATTATGAGGCGCGATCACAGGCTACGTTCCCTTTCAAAATGAGAGATAGAGATGTAGCCCGCTGCGTTTCATTTGTTTAGTCGTGAATTGCGTTTGTTAGTACCTCGGCGAGACTCATATCTGCAATGTCATCAAAGGTGATCGTGTCGCAGATGTCGAATTTTGCTCCGATGCTTTCCATTTGATCGTCTAGTGCTTTGAGAAATTTACTGGCTTGGGGGTCATTGCCGACCTGGATGAAAGAGATTGCTAATTCTTCATCGCGATCGAGTTGACGTGAGGCATTAACTACGACTTCCATCACGGCGCGGCGATCGTCTGGCTCTCCATCCGTCACGACCAAAATCGTTTCTCCTTGCTTGATTTGCCCAGCCTTTTTGCGTTGGAGAAAATTGTTCGTGGCATCGTGCAATACAGACGCGAGATTGGTCGTGCCCGCCGGATCGTTTTCGAGAAATAGCTGCTCAACTTTTGCCGATGTCACGTTGTCGTAACGCTTGAAACGGCTGGAGAACAGATAAACTGTAATGCCATCTGGGTCAAACTGCTCACACTTTCTCGCCAAGGCCAGGGTCGATTCTTGCACTTCTGCCCACCGAGTTCGTCCGCCTCGTTGATCGGGCGTAGACATGCTACCGCTCTTGTCGATGATTAAGGTATAGTCGCGATCTTTCATAAGCCCGTAGGAGATTTTCGTTCATCCTAGTGAATCGAGTTAGAAAACAACCATAGAATTAGCAATTCCTTAAACTTGTGCTTACCCACCCTCGCCTGGGATTAAGAGAATCAGCGGTTTGGCTCCCGATCGCATAGCAAGCAACCACAAGAGTATGGCACATTGGAGGGAAAACAACAGGGTACTCGGACGGGATGCTAGAGCCAGGACAGGTGATTTGCGATCGCTACCAACTGGTAGAAAAACTCAACGACAATCCGGTGCGGCAAACCTGGCTGGCGACCGATCTTAGCAGTCGTGAGTCGGAAACTGAAGTCGCTGAGGTAATCGTTAAGCTGCTAGCCGTTGAAGGTAGCGTGCAGTGGGATCACGTCAAACTGTTTGAGCGCGAAGCCCAAGTTCTTAAGCAACTCGATCATCCACAAATTCCTCGGTATCGTGATTACTTCTGCCTGGATGAAAAGCCTCTGTGGTTTGGCTTGGTCGAAGAGTATATCCCTGGCTATTCGCTCAAAGAGTTATTGGTGCAAGGCAAAAAGTTTAGCGAAGCGGAGATTAGAGAAATTGCGATCGCTCTCCTCGACACGCTGATCTATTTGCACGAACTCAGCCCCCCTGTACTGCATCGCGACATCAAGCCCAGTAATGTAATTTGGGGAGAAGATGGTGAGATCTATTTGGTAGATTTTGGAGCTGTGCAAGACCGCGCCGCTACCGAAGGCTCTACATTTACGGTTGTGGGCACTTACGGCTATACCCCCCTCGAACAGTTTGGTGGACGGGCTGTTCCGGCTTCTGACTTGTATGCTTTGGGCGCAACCTTGATTCATTTAGTGACTGGAGTTGCGCCTGCCGATTTGCCCCAAAAAGAACTGCGGCTGCAATTTCGCGATCGCGTCAGTCTCCCTTCGGCTTTGGTCACCTGGTTAGAAATCCTTGTAGAACCTGCTCCCGAAAATCGCTTTAGCTCAGCAGAAGCGGCCCTAGATGCCCTAGAGCAAGGCAGTGATCACCGTTTAACTCAGCGGGACTCTAATGCGATCGCCCTCAAAAAACCGGAAGGAACCAAGGTCAATTTACGCAAAAGCTCTACAGAATTACAGATCGAGATCCCAGCGAGAAGTAGCGCTTATGCAGTCTCTATCTTTTTAGGGTTAGTTCTCCTCTTTTTTGTCCTTTCCTGTCTGATTGATATTGGAATGGGTAACTGGGATTGGGCGTTTGCCTATCTAATTATGTCTTTGGTGATCTCCTTTTTGATTTACACCATCACTTGTCCGACTCAGATTTACTTTAACGAAGACTGCTTCGTGATCTATAAGCAAGTGCTGGGCTATATCCCTTCTAGCCCTGACGGCGCGATCGCTCATATCGAGGATGTCTTTCTCGATAATATTGAAGGCAAACAAGCGGCTGGCAATAGCTCACAACGCTGTATTACCTTGCAAGCAGGGCTACGCGAATATTCGTTTGGGCAAGGGTTGAGCCGTGCTGAGTGTCTGTGGTTGGTACAAGAAATCAGGGATTGGCTGGGGCTGCGATCGCGAGAGAGGTAGACGTGACAGGCAGCGAGGCATTCACTAAAGCCAGAAGGGTGCCCATCTGTTCTTGACCGTTGGTGGCTAAGTCGCTGTGACACAGGAATACCCGCTCCCCAGCTCGACCCAAGAGATCTGCGAGAATGCGCTGGAGTCGTTGCTCGTAGGCGGAAATAGTGTCTGCTTCTGTCCAGCGATCGCCAGACCAGTTGCACAGAAATAGCGGTGCTCCGAAGAGAGTTTCTGTACCTGTCAACCAGCGAGGTGAACTGGCATCAAGCCAAAATTGCCACCGATGAGATAACCGATTGGAGCAGTATTGAAAGATTGTCGCTAGGGTCACAGCCGAATTAGGAGCCCGCCCGACTTGCACCGGATACGGATCGGCAGTAATCGTGCCCCCTCGCAACAGTTGAATGAAGTTGCCCACTGTTACCGACGCCGACATCTCAGACGGGTCACACTGACGCAACCGAGCATCTACTTCCCAATAATGCTGAGCGGTTTCGATCAGTTCTCGTAGAGTGGATAGTTGGTCATAAGGGAGATAACTACCACTCCACAAAAAGCGTTGAATGGCTCGGTCAAGGATGGCGATCGCTCCCGGCACCAGCCGCTGTTCTTGCTGGAATTTCTGGGTTTCAACCCACTGGAGAATTTCGGCATAGGCAGTGGTCGCTTGATAACCCAGTCGATCCCAACGCGGAAACTCGGTCACAGGTAGTAATCGCGGTTGGTCGGGGTGGGGTTCAAAACAATGATCAGCCAATAAACCCGCCCGTACCGGATCAATGCGAGGTTGTAACTCCTTGGCATCTTGCTGTGACGTGGGTGCTTGGCTGAGCACGACCAGCATTTCGGCTACGGCATCTCGGTTGATCAACCGCCCTAACCCCGGATACACCAGCGTCAACAACGTCAGCAGCGATCGCACCATCGCCGTACTCGCTAGCGGTCGTTGGTCATTCAGAGATTCCACCGCAATCTCATGCTTACCCAAAATCTCGCGTAACGTGTAGCGGGCGATCGCGTCCACCCCAGGGCCAATCACGGCACTGTCTTGGGGT
>CBIHQL010000461.1:0-4056 GCA_966211855.1 uncultured bacterium | reverse complement strand
CAGCCACTAGCCGTAAATATTATGTTCATCCTGCGATCGTTGATGCTTATCTTGAAGGCACGTTGCTACCCGCTCTAGATTTAGCGGCTCAACAACCAGAGCCAGAGTCTGCTTATGCGCTACGCCCTGAAGAGGTAGCGGTGGTGATGGTTTTAGAGCAACGCTGTCAAGTCGAACAACCTGCTGCTTCTTAGCTTTCGGCCTCTAAGTAAGGGCGATCGCATCAAGTTGTATCAATCTCTACCAAATCGATCGCCTAGATCGGCTACATCTCTAAGATGTAACTTAGGCTACGTAAAATATGCGCCTGGAACAGTTGCAAGCGTTTTTGGCGGTGGCTGAGACAGGAAGTTTTCAGCAAGCTGCCCGCAAATGTGGGGTGACTCAATCTACTATCAGCCGACAAATCCAGGCTCTTGAAACTGATCTGGGGCTGTTGTTGTTTCATCGGGCGACCCAAGCTCGGCTAACGTTGGGGGGCGACTGCTTGCTGCCCCGTGCCCGTAAAATTTGCCAAGAGTGGGAGTTAGCAACCAAAGAAATTACAGATTTAATGGCTGGAAAGCAGCCAGAACTCTGTATTGCAGCCATTCACTCTGTTTGTGCTCATTATTTGCCGCCCGTTTTGCAAAAGTTTTGCCAAGATTATCCAGAAACTCAGTTGCGAGTCACTTCGCTAGGTAGCGATCGCGCCTTAAAAGTGCTGAAAGATGGACTCGTAGATTTGGCGATCGTGATGAACAACCGTCTGCTCACGACTGGCCCCGAATTTGTGGTGGATCTGCTCTACAACGAGTCGATCGAGATTTTGATGGCAGCTAATCATCCGCTGACGAAATATGAGCATGTGCCTTGGGCCGAATTAGTACGCTATCCGCAGGTTGTGTTTAAAGACGGATACGGAATGCAGCGCTTAGTCCAAGAGCAATTTCAGCGGCAAGGGGCAATCTTGAATGCGGCTCTAGAATTGAACACACTAGATGCGTTTCGGGGCATTGTGCGGCAGGGAGAATTGATTGCCTTGTTACCGAAGGCAGCGATTTTTGATGCCCATATTGACCCGACTTTGGCTGTGCGCCCGACTGATGACCCGATGCTGGTGCGACAAGTCGTTTTAGTGACAACTCGCGATCGCCTGCAAATTCCCCCGATTCAGCGGTTTCGCAACTTAGTTTCTGACTGCATTCATGCTCAGGCAGCGGCAAATGGCGATTCTCCGCCGATTTTAGATGTTGCCACCCCGTTGCAGGCGGTATGATGCTTTAGCGGTATTCTTGCTCTTGCCGCCAATCTCTGTGATTGAATTGTGACGTTGAAGTTGAGCTGTGACCATGAGCGATGCCTTTCGAGAACTACTGCAAAAAGTCGGCTGTGGGCCCCACACTATTAAAGAATTAAAGCGCTCAGAAGCCGCTGCTGCTACCCTATTGTGGCTGTTGCAAGAAGCGACTCCGGTGCAGATCGGGGCATTTATGATTGCTCACCGTATTAAGCGCCCCACTGGAGAAGAATTGGCTGGGATGCTAGATGCCTACGAGCAGCTTGGCCCGTGCTTGCAAGCGCTACCCGACGACCCATTAGTGTTGGTGCTGAGTTCTCCCTATGATGGGCGATCGCGTACGGCTCCGATTAGCCCGCTCACGGCGTTAATTGTGGCAGCGGCAGGCTATCCAGTGATTTTGCATGGGGGCGATCGCATGCCCACCAAGCAAGGTATTCCCCTCAGTGAGGTTTGGCATGGGTTAGGGGTTGATTGGTTGCCCTTAAATTTAGCGCAAGCTCAGCAAGTATTTGAAGCGACTCAATTGGGGTTTGTGTATCTGCCACAGCATTTCCCACTGGCGCAACAATTTGTGCCTTTTCGCGATCAACTGGGCAAGCGACCGCCTTTCGCAACTTTAGAGCTGCTGTGGTCACCTTATAAAGGTAATACTCTGTTAGCGTCGGGTTTCGTCCATCCACCTACTGAAGAGATGCTGCAAGGAGCATTTCAGTTGCGGGGTGCGCCCACTCAGTTTATGACTGTCAAAGGGTTAGAAGGCAGCTGCGATTTACCCCGCGATCGCACAGCCATTATCGGGTTGGGGCAGCTTCAGCCCAACTTTGCCTTTGAGCGCTTATTGTTGGCTCCTCGCGACTATGGTTTTGCTGGAACCGACGTGCCTCTTAGCGAGACTTCAGAGTTAATCGCAGCGATGCAAAGCGTTTTACAAAATCAACCTTCTGAGCTGCGGCAATCGGTGATTTGGAATGGTGGATTTTATCTATGGCGCTGTGGAGCTAGCCCAGACTTGAATGCTGGCTTAGCCTTAGCCGAAACCCTGCTGGCAACAGGACAAGTCGTCGCTAAATTAGAAGCTGTGCAACAGGCAGTAACAGCAGCAGCCTCAAGCGATTTGCACAATCATGCCTTCACGGGCTAAGAAACTTCCCGGAAAGCGTGCCTCTACTTGGGCGGCAACCCCATCTAAGAAATCGTCGTCATGGTTGGGGTCGTGATGAAACATCGCAATTTTCTTCACCCCAGCAGCCTCAGCCAAGGCGATCCCTGCTTCCCAGGTAGAGTGACCCCAACCGACTTTAGGGGCTTTGACGTCGTAATATTCGTCGTCAGTGTAGCAGGCGTCATAAATCAGCAGATCGGCGTTGCGAGCCAAATGCAGCAGATTTTCGTCTAAACGATCCGGAAAATGCTCGGTATCGCTGGCATAGACAACAGTTCGGTTTTGCCAGGTGACCCGATAGCCGATCGCCGTGTTTGGGTGGTTCAGCGACCCTGTCTCGATAGTGATATCGTCGAGTGCTACTTGGTCGCCAGGTGTCAGATCATAAAACTTGAGGTCAGATTGCATCACCTGAATCGGCACCGGAAAGTTGGGATGCAGCATTTGATCGCTCAACCGCTGCTTCATGCTCGCGCCATTGGGTGCGATCGCCCCATAGATGTGAAAGCAGTTGCCACGGATAAAGGCAGGAACAAAGAACGGAAAGCCTTGAATGTGATCCCAATGAGAGTGGGTAAAGAACATATAGGCTTCTACAGGCATCGACTTGAGCAAGTGTTTGCCCAAGACCCGTAAACCTGTGCCCCCATCAAAAATCAGTTGCTTTCCGTCAACTCGCATTTCTAGACAAGAAGTATTACCGCCATAACGGACGGTTTCGGCACCAGGGGCAGGAATGCTCCCCCGAACCCCCCAAAACTGAACTTCAAACCCAGCAGCAGGCTTGTGAGCAGCGGTCGTGGTGTCAACAGGTTGAAGTTTGGGTGCAGATTGATCAGACTCTGACATCTTCGATCAAACCAGTCCTTAGTAATAAGTGATTGTACCGGAGCACTTCCACCAAGCGATTGTGCTCGTCTACGAGAACAACGGTTGGACAGTGGGTTTTAACTTCTTCAGCATCCAACTGGGCGTAAGTCATGATGATCAGGCGATCGCCCTTCATGCCTAACCGCGCCGCTGCCCCATTTAACTCAACTGCACCTGAGTTGGCTGGAGCTGGGATTGCATAGGTAATCAGTCGCTCACCGTTCGCTACATTCACAACTTGCACCTGTTCATAGGGCAAAATCCCTGCTGCATCTAATAAAACCTCATCAATACTGATGCTACCCACATAATCTAATTTGGCAGCAGTCAGCGTGCAGCTGTGAATTTTGGCTAAAAGGAGCGTCCGTTGCATAGTAAGGGAAGGTTGTCTCGAAAAATCCAGTGTAGAACTTTAGCTCACCCCGATACCTTAATTCATTGTGTACATCCCCAACTTGTCTATACTGGCACAAGTGATTAAGGTCGGGAAGATTTTGGCTGAGGCCGGTGATGTATGCCAGAAGTTAGGGTATAAAGTGACCTCTCCCCCAACCCCTCTCCTGCAAGACGAGGGGCTTTAAATCTTACTCCCCTTCCCTAGTAGGGAAGGGGCTGGGGGTTAGGTGTGTGAGAAGCTATGGGTTAGCTATTTTTGCCTGCTTCGATGCACTGCTCGACTAGTGGCATGACTTGATCAACATCCTTCCAGCCGAGGATTTCGGTGGTTTTCTTTTCGAGATTT
>CBIHQL010000460.1:0-4056 GCA_966211855.1 uncultured bacterium | reverse complement strand
GAAGGCGCAGATTGCTAATGCAAGAAGTCTACAGTCTGCTTCCAGACCTCGTAGGTTATTTGCATGGCGCAGTGGCTTGGAGGTGGCAGCCGCCGCCCTGATTGTTGCCTTAGGAATCAATAATTACCGTCTATCGCAAGCTCTAAAAACGAGCCAGGCTGAAACGCAGCGGTATGCAGCCTTGACCTACGTTCTTGACGCGACCAAGAGTGAGAGTCAGGCTTCCGCGACAGTGGTGGTTGATCCAAATACGTTAGAAGCAGCGATCGCAGTCAAGAATTTACCCCCACTACCACCCGGAAAAGTTTACGCTCTGTGGACTGTGGTGAAGCCAGATGCCCCCTTCACGACAGACGAGAAAAAGGCGATCTTGACGGAAGTTTTCCAGGTTGACGATCGCGGCAGCTTTTCTCAAACAATTGCAGTGCCCAAAGCCTACCGTTCTAAGGATCTGGTCACAAAAGTTGCGGTCACCATTGAGGATGGTAATGCCCCCCAAAACCACACCGGAGCACCCATTATGATCACAGGTCTGTGAGGGATCTGATCTAAATAGTGTGCTGATATTGCACTGTCTGGCGCTGGCTTATTTTGAGGGCAGTCAGCCGATGTGCGGATGCAGCAATGTTCGTACCTGGGGCTCTTAAGCTACAATCAACACGATTGGCAATCTGTCGCAAAGAGAGTAGTGGATGCAAATCTGCTACTCTCTGCCCTAGCAAGTGAGTGAATGAGTTTATGCAATCAGCCAAAGCTCAACGGGCGATCGCGGCTCTAGAAGAATTTGTGTCTACACCGTTAGAGGTGCGGTTGCAACAGGTGAGTGAAGTTGCGGCAGAAACGAAGGTAGTGGAGTTATTTCACCGAGTGGTGGCGACGGTGCCTGCCTATCGAGATTGGTTGCGATCGCAAAATATTGACCCCGCAACGATCCAAGCGTTGGCAGATTTTCAGACTTTGCCATTGACCACCAAGCAAAACTATTTACAGCGCTATTCTTTAACAGAGCTATGTCGGCATGGAGAACTCACCGATTGCGACATGATTGCCGTATCTTCTGGCTCGACTGGGCAACCGACCTTCTGGCCCCGATCGCTGAGTGATGAATTTCAGATTGCCACCCGATTTGAGCAGATCTTCCACGATAGTTTTCGGGCTGATCAACGGCGTACTTTAGCGGTGATCTGTTTTGCGCTCGGAACTTGGGTGGGAGGTATGTATACTGCCAACTGTTGTCGTCATCTGGCAACTAAAGGATATCCAATTACAGTCGTCACGCCCGGAAACCAGAAAACAGAAATCTTTCGAGTGGTGCAAGCCCTAGCTCCCGCATTTGATCAGGTTGTATTGTTAGGATATCCACCCTTCCTCAAGGATGTGATTGATAGTGGTATCGCTCAAGGTGTGCGGTGGGGAGATTACAACGTCAAGTGGGTGATGGCAGGTGAGGTCTTTAGTGAAGAGTGGCGTACTTTGGTGGGGCAGCGAGTAGGGTCTACCAATTTCTGCTACGATTCAGCATCCCTCTATGGCACGGCAGACGCAGGTGTGTTGGGCAATGAAACTCCGCTGAGTATCTGTATTCGGCGTTGGTTAGCTGCTAACCCTGATACAGCGCGATCGCTATTTGGTGAGTCTCGATTGCCCACGCTGGTGCAATATGATCCGCGTAGTCGGTTTTTTGAGAGATACGAGAATACTCTGTTGTTTTCCGGTGAGAATGGAGTGCCTTTGATTCGCTACCATATTTCAGATACCGGAGGTACGATCGCTTATGATGATCTGCTGCAATTCCTGAGAGATTGGGGATTTGATCCGGTCGCAGAACTTCAGAAGGAGGGCGATCGCGGTATCCATCCGTTGCCATTTGTCTATGTATTTGGGCGATCGCATTTCACAGTCTCCTATTTTGGAGCTAACATCTATCCTGAAAATGTCACAGTTGGCTTAGAGCAAGACCCAATTTGTGAGTGGGTGACAGGTAAGTTTGTCATGCAAGTACAAGAAGATACTGATAAAAATCAGTTTTTGCAAATTGCAGTAGAGCTAGCCCCCGGTGTAGAAGCTAGCAAAGAGAAGCAACAAGCGATCGCTGCCTCCATTCAACACCACTTACGCCGCTTAAATAGCGAATTTGCCAACTATGTGCTGCCCAAATACCAAACTCCGCAAATCTTACTCTTACCAATGGGAGACCCTAGCTACTTCCCGGTGGGTGTGAAGCACCGTTATACTCGGTCGGGCGATCGCTAATTCACGCCGGTCAAGCCAGTGGGACTTTCACGTCATAGCCAACGTTTCCGATCCAGGGCATTTTGGGTAATCGGGCAGGCTTAAATTGCAACGGGTCTAACTGACCTTTGCGAGCCAGATAGGTCATGAAGTGTAAGGAACCTTGAAGTAAGTCTACGCCACTGGGCTGCTTGAGATTTTCTTCTTCTATGCGAGGCTTGAGTTCCAAGAGGTTCTTGATAGCTTTAGTCATCGCTGAGTCGGGAGACAAGCGGATATAGGTAGAGACTGCCCGCCGAATTTCCGCTTCTACATCTTGAGGATTATGCAGTTTGTTTTCAGTAATTTTGCCGCCAAAGCGCTTGTAAATAAAGGTTCTAACATGGTTGGGATAAAACTGCTGATCAAAGTGGGCGATCGCTTGTGAGATCGAGGTGAACTTTCCACCATTAATCATCGCGCCGATCAAGTAAGCGGCAATATTCGCTGCATGATCAGAGTCAGAGGCAAAGCGATTTAGGGCATCAAAGATAGTCTTTAATTGATATTTCTCACGTTGCTCATAAAAAGTGGCGATCGCCGAGCCAATATCCCCCGCCCAAGAGGTATGGTCAGCCGTCCAACTGGTTAAGTCAGACCAACGCACTCCCGGTTGATTAATTTGATCGGCAAGTGCAGCGATTAAGTGTCCAAAGTCAGTAGCTTCCCCACTCAGCAGCACGGTTTGATTCAGCTTGCCTTGGAACTCACCTGCAATATAGTCTTGCTTATAACCTGTCGCCGTACTCCACATCAGCGTGGTATAGCTGGGTTTGGTATAACCTCGCAGCAAGTTTGCTATTTCATAGGGTGATTTTCCAACCTGCTCACGTTCAATTTTTTCGATAAATTGCAATACCGCTGCCAACTCTGAAGTCATTTGTTTATACGAAGGTTACAAGAATAGGAATTTGAGAAACGCGATCGCGCCTTTTGACATCAACATCTATCATCTACCAAATTCCCGACTTCTGACCTGCGGAAGCTGACTTACTAGAAAAACTAAAGGAGGAAACAGTGTAAAAATCTGTCTCCTCCTTTAGCGTTCAATGTGGCTTGCTAGCTATGCAAGGTGAATCTGACATTTCTCATCAAAACTAGGCAAACAAGAATTGGCCTCCATCAGACACTAAGCTGTTGTTAACATCAGCCGTTGTAAAACCTGTGGTTCCTGTCAGTGTAACAAGTAGAGCGCCTTTGCCAAAACCTGCATTATTGCTAACACCATCACTGAGCCGTAATTGGGTGCTGTTTCCAGATTTAACGACATCGATCGCAGCAATTCCGCTAAAGGAGAGCACATCTTTACCTCTCAAGAAGTTTCGTACGGTATCGCTACCATCTCCGTTGACATACAGAATGGTGTTAGAGAAGCCATCATTGGTCAGTGCGATCGCATCATTCCCTGCGCCACCAACAAGGGTATCGCTGCCAGCCCCATCATTTAGCGTGTCATTACCACCGCCTCCAATGAGATAGTCATCGCCAAAACTACCACTGAGGATATCGTTACCCTCACCACCGTAAATATAATCATTGCCGACTGTGCCTGTGATATTGAAGCGCTCAATGTTGCTGAAGCTAATTGAGCTAGATCCACTGGCACCATAACCAGAGTAACCATACATGGAGAGTAGAGAGGAGTAATCAATGATGAGCAGATCATCGCCTGCTCCACCATCAACCATGTCTTGGCCTAAACCTGCGTTGATAACGTCATTACCGCTGCCAGTTTTAATTGTGTTGTTGCGATAACGACTGTAATTGATAGTGTCATTACCGCTA
>CBIHQL010000459.1:0-4060 GCA_966211855.1 uncultured bacterium | reverse complement strand
CACGAGTGACGTTAACGTTGTACTCGTAGCTGGAAGGGGTTTTAGCGTCAGCTTCCAAAGAGCCATCCATCATGACGCTGGTAAAACCGTGGCGCATTGCCGAGTAGCAAGTTGCAGGGCTGTTGCCATGATCTTGGTGCATTGCGATTGGGATGTTGGGATAGGTCTCAACCGCAGCCAAAATCAAGTGGCGTAGGAAGGCTTCCCCAGCATAAGTACGAGCACCACGGGAAGCTTGCAAGATCACAGGGCTATCGGTTTCTTCGGCAGCCCGCATGATCGCTTGGATTTGCTCCATGTTGTTAACGTTGTAGGCGGGGATGCCGTAACCGTTTTCAGCTGCGTGATCCAACAACAGCCGCATGGGTACGAGCGCCATAGAGAGTCCTCCTAATTACTTCGTCGTTAGCTAGCTAGTTTTAGACGAGCTTGATTATTACGTTAATCTTAAGATACTTTGACTTACAAAAGGGAAGGGTCTGAAGAGATTCCATTTAACCCTGTTTACTAACCCTATAAAATTTGCTTATCTCTGACTTTATGTGTCGCCCGGGATTCGAAGCCGAGTACTCTACCGTTGAGTTAGCGACCCGTTCGCTGAATCAGTTCGTTTCAGCGCCATTTACAAAAATAGCATCCTCTTTTAGAAAAATGCAAGAGTCTGGCGAAATATTTTTCGGTCTGATCGCGATCGCTCTTACCTACCGGAGGGTAGCAGTGAGACTAACGGTGGTGGTGAAAGAGTCATTGGGCGTTAATTGAATTAAGCGATCGCCTGTATTCAGCGCATTGCGGCCCGCAGTCCACGGCTCTAAACAGTAAAAATCTTTGCCCTGCACTGTCCAAAACACGACCATCGAGTAAGGCGGGGCATAACGTAGGCTGAGTTCTGTATTGGCAAGCTCATCTACGACGCTAGATTCGCGCCGGGCTAAATCGCGAAACGCCACATCAATTTCGTCTTGCTCGAAATCAAACTGGTTGTTGAAAGGGGCTACAGTTTGCGATCGCTGATCCAACAGTTTGCTAGCGGGGATATCAAACCGTAATTGGGTTTTGTCTTGAACGGTGAAGTAGGGATGCAACCCGACCGAAAACGGCATCACTTCTGAGGAGTGATTGGTGAACCGCTGCTGAATCTCCAGCGTGTTGCCGTGTAGTTGATAAGTGAATTCCACCCCAAACTCAAACGGGTACACCGCTTGGGTCTGCTCGTTACTGTGCAACTCTAGCGTGATGCTAGCGAGGTCTTGCGTGTTTTGAGCCGTCACCTGCCAGGGTAAGTCACGGGCAAAACCATGCTGCTTGAGTTGATAGGTCTGACCGTTGGAGGTGTAGGTGTTGTTGGGCAAATTGCCGCAAATGGGAAACAAAATCGGAATGCCACCGCGCACGGTTAGTTCTGGGTTGGCAAAGCGCTCTGCATCCAAATACAACAACTCTCGACCTTGAACCTGCCACCGCGTGATAATACCGCCTCTTTCTGGCACCACTTCTAGAGACGATGCTGCTGCTTGGTCTGACAAGATATAGGTTTTGTACTGGCGCTGATCCGTCGCGATCGCAAACATGGTCATCACTCCTAAAACACTGATTACTCCGGCAGTAAGGCAATGCGCTCCCGTGGAGGGCGCTTTCTGGGTTGAGAGGGTGTTAGCGGTGGTTCGGGTGTGACGGGTTGCACTTCTGGTTCTGTTTGACCTTGAGCTTCGGGCACGACAGGTAGAGGTGCTGCTTCCTCTGGGGCAGAAATGAAGGGGTCAGTGCTGTTTCCTGGTGTATTTCCTGGTAGGGTGGTTGGTGCCGAATCGAAGGGAGCAGTTTCACTCTCGCTGGGAGTCGGTGCCACCGCTGGTGATTCAGGCGACAACTCACTGTCTGGCGCAGCTTCTAGTTCAGGAGCGTCGGGAGCAGAAGACGGTTCTACGGGGGCCGGAGTGGAGTCCGTCGGTTGTGTTTCTGACTCAGGAATCAATGGTTGCCAATAGTCGTCTGGCTCTTCGCGATAGGGGTAGTTAAACGGTTGAGAGCCTTCCTCTGCTGGTTCTGTTTCTATTTCTGTCTCGCTTGGGGCATCACCAGGTGAGTCATTCGCAGGTGTTGACTCATCAAAAGGTGCTGTAAAGGAATCGCTGGGGCTAGGTGCAGTTGTGGGTGTCTCTAAGTCTGACCCTTCATCTGGTGTGGTGAATGGGTCTGTTTGAGAGTCAAAAGGACTGGGAGATGGCTCAGAGAATGCTGGTGGTTGATCGGTTTCAGGAGGGGTGAAGGAATCGGTAGGGCTGGTTGAGTTGGGGGTGTCTAAGGTTGAACCATCAGGATCTGAGAACGGTTGCGGTTGAGACGTGGGGGTATCAAAGCCAGGATTTGTAAAGGGCTGCTCAGGGGACTCTGGTTCAGAACTGCTATCGGGTGAAAGGGTAGGTTGAGTATCGAGAGGGGCAGATGGTACTTGATCGGGGCTACCTGCCGGGACGTTGATAAATGAGTCGTCCGAATTGGTTTCAGGTTGTGGTGTTAGGGGTTGTGACGGGGGAGACTCGCTGGGCTGTTTGAGTTGAGGTGCTGCAAATGGCGAATCTGATGTTGAGGGTGTGACAACTTTGGAAGACTTAGCATCGAGAATGACCGAAGTGGGCATCGGTTGGGCAAAGTTTTGCGATCGCTCCTCAATTTGCGCCAAAATTTCTGCGCCGCGATCGCCACTTACCACTTGCGGTTGGTATTGAGTGACTTCGACTGGTAGAAACTCGACCTTCATTTGCTTGTCACGCAGTGCCACTTTCAAAACGGCGGTGTCGTAGTCGCTGCGGTTGTTGCCCCCAAATATAAAGTTGCCGAGCGAATAAGCGATCGGACGGCCCTTGTAAATTTCTGCGCCCTGCAACACATGAGGATGATGACCGACCACTAAGTCAGCCCCTTGATCAATCGTGAAGTGGGCTAACTCAACTTGCCAGTCTTCAGGCTGCTCGGCTAACTCCTGACCCCAGTGATAGTTGACGACGACCCAATCGACTTGCTTGCGAATCGCGCGAATATCTGCTGCCACCTGCTCATTGCGGCGAGCATTGGTGCCTGGAGTGGTTTCTCCAGCAGCGTGCAGATCAGAATCGTAGTAGCCCAAATAGGCAATCCGCTGGCCTTTGACTTCAATAATTTCGGGTCGTCGAGCTTCTTGGATATCTCGACCCGCACCAATGTGATGAATGCCTGCTTGGTTGAGGGTTGCCATCGTTTCGACTAACCCTGCCGTTTGATAGTCCATCGTGTGGTTGTTAGCCAAATTGACAATATCCACACCACCATCGAGCAAAACTTTGACGCTTTCTGGGTCAGCTTTGAAATTAAAGGCTTTATCAGGTAGAGGAGTGGTGGCTTTTGTCAGCGGATTTTCTAAGTTCACCATAGCGACATCGGCTTGGCGATACTCATTCATATTGGCAAAAGCCCACCCGTAGTCATCTCCTACCGTGTCGGCAAACGCATCAGCTAGGGTAACATCGCCACCAAACATCAAGGTGACGTTGGGGTCGTTGGCGCTGAGCAAGTTTTCATGCTCAACGACCGGAACTGTTTCGAGGGCTGTGCGCACCGTGTCCGAGCGAGACTCACTGGTGACGGAGCGCTGAAAGGCTGAGGCGATCGTTGGGAGAGTCGGATTGTCGTTATAGCTCAACAGGCAACCCAGTACAAAAGCCCCCACCGCAGAGCCACTCAGCAGTAAGGAACGCGCTAACTGTAAATAAGCTCTTTGATTGAGGAGTTGTTTGACGTGAGACTGCGATTTGTGGTGCTTTCTCTGTACTCTTTGACGGCTGGGTGAGGCAGTTAAGCGCACCGATTGCTGCCACAAAATCTCTGAGTCTCCGGCAAAGCGAGCAAAGATTTGGACTCCTGCAATCACCTGCGAGTTGAGTTTATAGAGGCGATGACAAATGAAGCGAACCAAGCGATCGCGCTCTGGAGGTCGTTGAAATTCCACCAAAATTTGCAAGCATCCCGCTCGACTTGCCCGTACGGATGCATAAATTCCTTGAGGTGCTAAGTAGCTGTTAAG
>CBIHQL010000458.1:0-4075 GCA_966211855.1 uncultured bacterium | reverse complement strand
GTAATTAGCGGTTAGCTAGATGCGGAAGTAGACCATCAAATCGGGAAGTGTATAGGCAGTGTTGCTGGTGAATGAGGCAAGCTGCGATGCATGATAAGCGCTGGAAAATTGGACTGCTCACCTCTCTGCTATTCATCGGGTGCCCGGTTGTGTCTGTTGCCCTCCCGCAGATACCTGTTGCGATCGCAGTGCAGCCAACCGATGAACTCAACACCCTCCTTGAACAGGGCAGACAGCAATATCATCAAGGCCAGTTGCGTGAAGCATTGCAAACCCTGCAATCTCTTCTAGAAAAACTGCAACAGCATCGCGATCGCCAAACACCCACACTCCGGCAAACCCAAGGCGAAACTCTCAACGAGTTAGGGTTAGTCTATGAAGCACTCGGTCAATATGATGCTGCCTTGCAAGCCCATCAGGAATCATTAGCGATCCACCGAGCTTTAAGCGATCGCCAAGGAGAAGGAGTTGCCCTCAGCAATATTGGCATTATTTATAGCCGCACAAGCGAATACGCCAAAGCTTTAGAAATGTATCAGCAAGCTTTGAAACTGTTACGAGCGGTTGGCGATCGCGAGGCAGAAGCAGCTACGCTCTCGGCAATGGGTCGTGTCTACCGCAATTTGAGCAACTACCCGCAAGCCTTGGCACTCTATCAGCAAGCCCTAAAAATTCAGCAGGAGATCCCCAATCCTCGCGGTGAAGCGACAACTCTGAACAATTTAGGGGTCACCTACACATACTTAGATGACTATCCTCAAGCGCTAAAAGTCTATGAGCAAGCCTTAGCCATCCACCGTCAACTTGGCGATCGCCGAGCGGAGGGGTTGTTGCTCAGCAATGTTGGCAGTGTTTATGACAGTCAGGGTAAATACGCCACAGCCCTCAGCTACTACGAGCAAGCCTTGGCAATTCGTCGCGAAATTGGCGATCGCGCCGGAGAAGGCAGCACCCTCAACAGTTTGGGGTTTATGTACGACAACTTGGGGCAGTATGAGCAAGCCTTGAAAGTCTATCAACAAGCTTTAACCGTCAGGCGCGAAATTGGCGATCGCAGTGGCGAAGGTATCACCCTCAACAATATGGGTAGATTGCACAATAGTCTCAAGCAACTAGACCAAGCATTAACCGCCTACCAGCAAGCTCTCGCCGTCCATCAAGCTGTCGGGAACCGTACTGGAGAAGGAGTCACGCTCAACAACCTGGGTGAAGTGTATCGCCAGCAAGGTCAATTCACCAAAGCATTGCAGTTTTATCAACAAGCTTTGCAGATTCGCCAAGAAGTGGGCGATCGCGCCGGGGAAGGCACCACCCTCAACAACTTGGGCGCAACCTATGACGCGACTGGAGAGACACCCAAGGCCATCACTGCTTATCAGCAAGCACTCAAGATCTTTCAGGCAATAGGCGATCGCCCCCGTGAAGCCAGCACCTTGGGGAATTTAGGCGCTCTGTACCATCGATTGGGGCAACCTGCCAATGCTGAACCCCGCTTGCAAGAGTCGATCACAAGTTTGGAATCCCTCCGACCGGGGCTGAGTGATGCGAACAAAGTGTCGATTTTTGAGACGCAAGCCGCTAACTATCGCCTGCTAGAGCAAGTACTCGTCGCCCAGAACAAAACAACCGCAGCGCTAGAAGTGAGTGAACGGGGCCGAGCCAGAGCCTTTGTCGAACTGTTAGCGACCAAGTTAACGCCTCAGCAGACCACCACGGCGATCGCGACAACTCCACCCACCATTGCCGACATTCAAACCATTGCGCGACAGCACCAAGCCACCTTAGTTGAATATTCGATTATTTCAGAATCACTGGGGAGTGGCACCCAACTGCGATCGCAAGAAGCCTATCTCTATATTTGGGTCGTCAAGCCAACTGGAGAAGTTTATTTCCGGCAAACCAACTTACAACCCTTTTGGCAAGCAACGCTAACCACCTCTCAACCCATCGCTCAACTTGCCGATCTGGTAGCAGCCGCTCGCGGGTCGTTAGGGGTGGCAGGCCGAGGCTTGGCTTTCAAGGAAAACACCGAAGTTATTGATCGGATTGCCGCTAATGTGAGCCAGACAGCAACCAACTTTCAGCAATTACGACAGCTCCATCAACTGTTGATCGATCCGATCGCTGACCTATTGCCGACAGAAGCTGATGCACCTGTAATTTTCATCCCCCAAAGCTCACTGTTTCTAGTGCCATTTGCCGCTCTGCAAGATACCACAGGTCGCTATTTGATTGAAAAACATACGATTTTGACCGCTCCAGCCATTCAGGTGTTGGATTTAACTCGCCAGCAACGGCAAAAAGTTCAACAAGCAGCGACGCAATCCATTTTGGTGTTGGGCAACCCAACGATGCCCAGTCTACCTCCGGCTCCGGGCGAAACGGCTATACCTCTGCCTGAGCTACCCGGTGCCGAGCAGGAAGCCAGAGCGATCGCCAGCCTCTTGCAAACTAAAGCGATTACGGGGCAGCAAGCCACCAAAGCCACCCTTTTACAAAAGCTCCCACAAGCGCGAATTATTCACTTAGCGACTCACGGACTGCTAGACGATATTGCTGGCTTGGGCACTCCGGGCGCGATCGCTCTGGCCCCTACCTCAACCGATAACGGGTTCTTAACAGCTAGCGAAATTTTGCAATTGCAACTCAACGCCGATTTGGTGGTACTCAGCGCTTGTGATACAGGTCGGGGAAGAATCACCGGAGATGGCGTGATTGGCCTGTCGCGATCGCTTATTTCTGCCGGAACGCCGAGTGTAATTGTGTCGCTGTGGCAAGTTCCCGATGCACCCACGGCTAGCCTCATGACTACGTTTTATCAAAACTGGCGACCTGCACAATCTGACAACTTGCAAACTTCACCTGATCGCTTAGATAAAGCTCAAGCCCTACGCCAAGCGATGCTCACAACCCTAGAACAATACCCTGACCCCAGAGATTGGGCTGGATTTATGCTAGTTGGCGAGGCCGATTAACCTTTTAGTGAAGCTTCCCCCGGAATTGGGGGACGGGAGGGGGCCGTAAAGTATTCACGCAGGAAGTCTAATACATCCCTGGGTAAAACATCACTGGAATTGCTTGTGCCCCTGATGACGTTTGGCTGATCTGGATGCTGGCTTTTTCTTGCTCGTAGCGCTGCAAAACTTGTAGGGTGTACTCAGCCACGCTGGGATAGCGGTGACCACCGGAATATTGCGCGCGGGTTGAGGTGTAGCGATAGGGTTTGCCACTATACCAGTGTGAGGCCACCCGCCGGACTGCGATCGCTTCATTGCCTTGAGCATCTACCAAAGCCGCTTGCCAGTACTCGTTAAGTTTGTGGTCAATAACTTTGAGTTGCAACTCTGGGCTATTGAGAAATTGATCGGGTGTTAGAGAATAGCCCAATGCTTCACGGCTCCAACTGGGCACATTCGCAGGCATCACCTGACCATATCCCAAAGCACCTGAGTGGCGATTCACTGCCCGAAAGTTAGCACCACTTTCTTGCCCAATGATGGCTCGACGCAACGCTACAACTGCCTCTGGTGTATGAGAAGCGGGGCTATCAAATGTTGATGGGCTGGGAAATTCATAAGCTTTCACTTGCGTTGCCACGGCAAATGGCAGAATGATACTACCAATCAACGCTCCCTTAAGCAGAATGGAGCCCATGAAGCTGAGAGAGCGAGCGCTTGTCCACTGTCGAATTGACATCTGACCTTCTTACATCAAAAACACGGCATGTTTGAGCAGTGAGGATTGCTCGAACCCCACTAAGATGCCTGCCCTTGAACAGCAAGTAATCAGTAGATTCACATGTCGAACTCACAAAATCTGTCAGAGAAAATGTGAAAAAGCTAATCTTTCCAGGATCAAGAGAGAAACCGCTGAATCTAAGCTAAGCGCCAAGCCTAGACAGCATCTAACTTGAGCGGCGATCGCGATTCCGACCTCAGCAACTCTACGGAAGAATTAGCTGAAAATAGCAGATTCTCGTAAGCTAATTAAGTGTAATTTTCCTTAATAAAGATTTTATCAATGCACGCTTTTATTCCTACCGAACGGTTTTTTCATTATTTGACGTGGACCGACG
>CBIHQL010000457.1:0-4085 GCA_966211855.1 uncultured bacterium | reverse complement strand
ACTTGGTCAGAGGGCCACTTCACCCTGTTGGGGTTGTATCCCGATGAATGCCAACCAAGTTATGAATTGTGGCTGAACAGTATCTATCCTGACGATTTATCCCGTGTCCAGGCCACGATTCAGCAGGCAATTCGCGAAAAACAAGAATGTCGCTACGAATACCGCATTCTTTGGCCCGATCAATCTGTACATTGGACTGAAGCTCGTGGGCAATTTACCTACGATACTGTGGGCCAACCCCGCCGGATGACAGGGGTGCTGGTCGATATCTCTGAGCGTAAACGCGCCGAGCAAGAACGTGAGGACTTACTAGAGCGCGAACGAGCAGCTCGTCAAATCGCTGAAACCACCCAGCGGCAACTCGCGGCGATCTTTGAAACCTCTCCTGTAGGTTTGGCGTTTCTAGATGCTGAGCAGCGCTTTGTAGCCATCAACCCGGCTTTGGCAGAAATCAATGGTCTGTCTCCGTCAGAGCATGTGGGGCAGCGGGTGGCGGAAGTGTTTGCTGACTCTGATGCCAACTTTGTGGCGTTATGTGAGCAAATTTATGCCACCGGGCAACCCTTTGTTTCTCAAAGCTTGCCAGTTTATGCCCCAGGACGACGCGATCGCTCTCCGGGCTACTACAACGTCTACTATTTGCCCACTGTTGATGCTAACGGGCAAGTGGAGTCTTTGCTGGCATACGTGTTAGATGTGACTGAGCGGTTTCGCCTCGAAGAATCGCAGCGCTTTTTAGCCGAAGCCAGTAAAGTGCTCGTGCTATCTCTCGATTACCAAACGACGCTCGCCAATATTGCCCAGTTAACCATTCCCCAATTGGCTGATTGGTGTACGGTTCATATGGTTGATGAAACCGGAACCACACGCCCCTTGGCGATTACCCACGGTGACCCGCAAAAGATTGCCTGGGCCGAAGAACTCCAGCAGCGTTATCCTTACGACCCCAACAACCCCAGGGGAGTGCCGCAGGTGATTCGGACGGGGCGCTCAGAGCTGTATACCGAAATTTCGGAAGAGCTATTGTTGGCTTCAGCTCGTGACCCCGAACACCTCGAATTGCTGCAAGAGGTAGGGTTTAGCTCGGTGATTATTGTGCCCCTACAAGCTCAAGGCCGGATTTTAGGAGCGATTTCTTTAATTGCTGCTGAGTCCGGACGCCGTTATGATGCGGTTGATTTAGCCTTAGCCGAAGAATTGGGCCGACGGGCTGCTTTTGCGGTTGATCATGCCCAATTGTATGCCGCTGCTCAACGCGATCGCGCTAATAGTGAAGCGGCACGGGAAGCTGCTGAGGCCGCCAACCGGGTCAAAGATGAGTTTTTGGCAGTGCTATCTCATGAGCTGCGATCGCCCCTCAACCCGATTTTGGGGTGGGCCAAATTGTTGCGAACTCGCTCGTTTGATGCCGCCACTACAGAGCGAGCTTTAGAAACCATCGATCGCAACGCTAAACTGCAAGCTCAACTCATCGAAGACCTCTTAGATGTCTCTCGCATTTTGCAAGGCAAGCTGAGCTTACAGGTGGGCGCGGTAGATTTGACTCAGGCGATCGCGGCGGCGCTAGAAACAGTACGCTTAGCGGCTCAAGCTAAAGATATTCAAATTCATACCCACTTTGCTGAGGGAGTAAATCGTGTTGCGGGAGATGCGAGCCGTCTCCAACAAGTAATTTGGAACTTACTCACCAATGCGGTCAAATTTACACCTGTTCAGGGTCAGGTAGATATCTATTTAACTCAGGTAGAGTCTGAAGCTGAAATTCAAATTAAAGATTCTGGCAAAGGTATCAGTCCAGAATTTCTCCCGTATGTTTTTGATTATTTTCGCCAGGAAGATGGCACCATTACGCGGCAGTTTGGTGGGTTAGGGTTAGGATTAGCCATTGTCCGACATTTAGTTGAGGCTCATGGAGGCACCATCCGAGCGGTTAGCTCAGGAGAAAATCAAGGTGCAACATTTATTATCCGTTTACCTCTCAGTCAGGCGATCGCTCCTACTATTACCGCTCCTCCTGCCCCTGCACCCTTAGACGGCCTTCAAGGAGTTGAGGTACTGATTGTAGATGACCAAGCAGATATGCGCGATTTGGTGGTCATGGTATTGCAGCAAGCAGGCGCGACGGTGAAGACTGCGGCCTCGGCAGATGAAGCTCTCACTCTCCTTGAGCACGATCTCCCTGATGTATTGATCAGCGATATTGGGATGCCGCAGGTTGATGGATACCAGTTGATCCGACAATTGCGACAGCGACCTCAGCAGCAAGGCGGTCAACTGCCAGCGATCGCCCTGACTGCTTATGCCAGTGAAGGCAACCATCAAGAAGCAATCGCTGCTGGGTTTCAACAACATCTAGCAAAACCGATCGAACCCGCAGATCTAGTAGCCGCGATCGCCAGCTTATTGAACAATTAACGATTTGAAGTTGGAGGTGAATTAAGGCTGAAAGTAGCGATTGCCTGTGCAAAATCTGCTGAGATTGGGTTTTCTGAACATAGGGACGGCAATCGAGAGCAGGAGAGGTTAGTGGCGATGAATGAGCAAGTCAACTCAAGCATTTCCCTGGCAAAAGTGCGATCGCTCTCTGTGGGGCTAGGTGGAGCGGTGATTTTGATCGGTTGCCTTGTTTGGCTGGGGTGGAGTTTAGATATTCCTGTCTTAACTAGTCTGTTACCCAGCTTGCCAAGTATGAGCCTAAAGACAGCCCTGTGCTTAATTCTGTCAAGTATAGCTCTGGGGCTTAATCAAGCGATCGCTGCTATTACCCATCGACATCACCCAAAATGGACACATTGGGTCAGTGTTGGTAGTGCGGGCGCAGTGGTCTCGATCGCAGTTGTGGCCCTTTTACAATACAGTTTTGATCTCAGCTTAAGTATTTATCCAGCCGCGCAAAAACCTCTAGAAGCGATCGCGGTTACGGCAATTCCGTTACATACAGCGATCGCATTATTGTTGACCAATTCGGCCTTATTACTCACGCATCTATATTGCACTCGAACTAACTATCTACAAGCTTTAGTGTTGAGTAGTGGTGGCATTGCCTTGCTGGAGATACTAGGCTATTTTTTCAGCGATGTGCAGTCATTGACACCAACTTCCTATCCGGGGATGAGTTTGCTGGGTGCGATCGCCATTTTGCTTTTGAGCATTGGGATACTTTGCGATCGCCCTGACTTGGGCTGTATGCAACTACTGCTGGGTTCAGGGGCAGGTAGCATCTTAATGCGGCGGATATTGCCTTTAGCGATTATTGTTCCGTTTCTATCAGGGCAAGTAGAGCACCAAGGGCATCAACATCACCTCTACTCTTTAGAAATGGGACATACGATTCAAATCGTCTTGGATATCCTGCTGTTTGCTGGGGCACTTTGCTGGACAGCTCAAGATCTCAATTGTCTCGATCGCCAGCAAAAACAATCAGCAGCTCATCTCCGGCAACGCGAAGCAGCTTTGCGTTACAGCCAAGAGCGATGGCAACTCGCCCTACGAAGTAGTAATGCTGGTATTTGGGATTGGAATATAACGACCGACACTGTTTTCTTCTCCGATCGCTGGAAGGAAATGCGAGGTTATGATTTAGATGAAATTCAACCTCACGTAGAAGAATGGTCATCACGCGTACACCCCGATGATCTAGAGCGCGTGATAGCAGCAGTCAATCGCCACTTCAGGCAAGAAACTTCTATTTTTGAAGAAGAGTATCGAGTTCGGTGTAAAGATGGTACCTATCTTTGGGTACTCGATCGCGGGCAGGCGTTATGGGATGAGACCGGAAAAGCCATCCGCATGCTCGGTTCAGAGATTGATATCACGGCTCGCAAACAAATTGAAGAAGCTCTACGAGAAAGTGAAGCGACCAAACGAGCTTTAATTCAGTCAATTCCTGATCTCCTCATTCGGATGCGAGCAGACGGTACTCAGGTCGAGATTATCAACCAAGATCGGGTACATTTTCTCGGTTCTCCAACCATGGCAACAAACTGTAATGTTGCAAAAATTCTGCCTGAAGCGATTGCATTAGAACGTTTGCACTGTACTGAACAAGCACTGGCAACAGGTCTCTTACAAGCTCATGAATATCA
>CBIHQL010000456.1:0-4089 GCA_966211855.1 uncultured bacterium | reverse complement strand
GTTGTAGATGGATCCGAGGGCACCGAAGGAATTGCCAAAGCCAACAGTGGCAAGGTCATCGTCCAGGGGGACTCATGGGGAGAATGACTGTGACCGTGATGATCATCGTGATCTCCGGAGTCATGGGACGACTCTAACGTTAGCTCTTGAGGGTTCATGGCACCAGGGCCAAGGGACAACCCGCGAGCTTGCATGGTTTCGATTTGAATCGCTTTGCGGATGTCTGCGTCGTTACCTCGGAACTGGCCTTCAAAGGTAGAGAAATACATGCGGAACATGTAGAAGGCGGTGATGCCAGCCGTCAGCCAGCCAATTGCCCAGAGAGCGGGGTTGGCTGTAAACGCAGACCCCAAAATTTCGTCTTTTGACCAGAAACCTGCAAATGGCGGAATTCCAGAAATTGCCAGGGTGCCGATCAAGAAGGTTAGCCCAGTCATGGGCATGTACTTGCGCAGGCCACCCATCAACCGCATGTCTTGGGCGTACGCAGGATCATGACCTACAACACCTTCCATGCCATGAATTACAGAACCAGACCCCAAGAAGAGCATGGCTTTGAAGTAAGCGTGAGTCATGAGGTGAAACAATCCAGCGGTGTAAGCACCCACACCCATCGCCATTACCATGTAGCCCAGCTGCGACATGGTGGAGTAAGCCAAGCCTTTCTTGATGTCGTTTTGTGTAATTGCTGTGGTTGCGCCGACAAAAGCTGTCGCGGCACCTGTCCAAGCGATCACGTTCATCACCGTCGGGATCCCTTCAAAGACAGGGAACATCCGCGCGATTAAGAAAACGCCTGCCGCCACCATCGTTGCAGCGTGGATCAGCGCTGAAATTGGAGTGGGGCCTTCCATCGCATCGGGAAGCCATACGTGTAACGGAAGTTGAGCTGACTTCGCAACTGGCCCTAAAAACACCAAGATTGCGAACAAAGCTGCCAACCCACCGCTTAAAGAGCCAGTGGCAACCATGTCTTGCAGGCGATCGCCAATGACATCAAACTCAAAGCTATTGGTGGCCCAAAACAGACCCAAAATACCTAGTAACAGGCCAAAGTCGCCCACTCGGTTGGTGACGAATGCCTTTTGGCAAGCGTCTGCAGCAGCTTTGCGGTCATACCAGAAACCAATGAGGAGATAAGAGCACATCCCCACCAATTCCCAAAATATGTAGATCTGCACCAAGTTAGGGCTGATGACCAGACCCAACATAGACGAGCTGAACAAACTCAGGTAGGCGTAGAAGCGCACATCTCCTGGGTCGTGGGCCATGTAGCCGTCGGTATAAACCATGACCAAAAAAGCCACTGTGGTGACGATCACCAACATCAGCGACGTGAGGTGGTCAATGGTGTACCCCATAGTCAAGTGGAAGTTTCCGGCAGCTGCCCACTCGATAATTTGGGTATAGGGTGCATGCCCTTGTAATTGGCTAGCTAGCAGAGCAAAGGAGTGCACCATTGCTGCCCCAATCAAGGACACAATAAAACCTGCACTTAAGCGTCGTAGCTGAGCTGTAGCTTTGCTATAAGAAATTAGCCCTAGGCCCACAATCATGGCGCCTAGCAGCGGTAGCACTGGAATCAACCAGGCATACTGATATATCGGTTCCATCACTCGCGCCTACTTTAGTTTTTCTACCTACTCTATGTTGGCAAAGCCCCTAACATTGTGGCATACACTTGGGACGGAGACTGTCAAGTAGAAATCCAACGACAATTTAAGTTCTAGTTAGTATTCCAACAGGTGTAGCGATACGGGGCTTAAAAGATCAACACACATGGCTTTGCAGCTCAAGCTGATCATCAAGATTACGCTATTGTGCCCAGTTTCGGGCTTGGCCTTCATTGGTCTTTGCATAAGCAAGCAATCAGATTTAATGATGGCTGCATGCACGGGTTAGCTCCGTATAGCCAAATTGCTGCCCCCTCAAGACTTAGAGCCAGTTGAAGAGGCAGCAATTTATCAGGGTGAGTTGAAAAAAGTTTGTAATGAATTTAGATCAACGTTTCAGCCAAAAATCCAGGTTTATCTCCAGCGAAAGGTATACGTCTTAGGAAATAGGGAGTTGAGTGCCGGAACTCGTAGAAACTTCGCGGCAAACTTGGGTGTAGTTGCGAGCAATTTGGTCTAAGGCTAGTTGCAGGTCATCGCGACCGTGGAAGCTATCAATCCGGTGGATCACTTTCCCACTTTCAAACCAAAGCAGGGTGGGCAAAGTTGTCAGCCGATAGGTGCTAGACAACTTCAAGCTCTGATCGGCGTTGATGCCAACGAGCTTAACTTGCTCGCCCCACTCAGCCTGAAAGCGGCTTAATAAGGGGTTAATCATGCGACAAAGACCGCACCAAGGAGCCCAAAAGTTTACTAAAACCGGAGTAGAAGATTCTAAAACCTCTTGTGTGAAAGTCCGCTCATCTACAGACAATTGCATGATCCCTCAAGGTTTGTTATCTAATCTCTGTTTGGGATCATGCTACCAGCCTATGCCCCCTGCCGCACGTATCAAAAGGGGGTGTGACCACCAAAAAAGTAAAACAAAAGCAGTAACACCCAGGTAGGCAGGCCGGACAAACTCTTGCCAGTGGAGAGTTTGCTGCCCTCGGAAAATTGCTAGAAAGGGAATTACAGAAGTTCTAGATTTCAGGGTTTCAAAAGATTCTCCATAGCGAGCTTGCAAGCGGCGATCGCCATGCCAAACCGCAAATAGGTGATGGGCCATTAACCCGATTGAGGTGACCAGGGTAAAGGTGGTGCCTAGCCAAAGTGTGTGAGCAATACACCAAATCAACTGACCGATCATCTGGGGGTGACGTGTAATTCGAATGATCCCCGTTTCGTAGAGATGGACTTGAGGCTTAGCGATCGCGGCTACTTCCAAGAGGTTGAATGTGGCTGGGTACAAGAATAAGAAGGAAATAGCAGAGAGAATCCAGACGGTGGTTTGGACTCCTGGAACGCCTTGTACCTGCCAAAGCTGCAGGCCGTCATAACGGTGAGTTAAGAAATAGAGAATCAGCACCACGGCGAAAGGCAGGCTCACCAAGGCAAACAGAATTCGATAAGGGCGAGGGCCGATCAATTTTTCACCCCGGGGGCGAAGTGCTGCCAGCCCACTATGAGCGATCGCAAAGCCGAGGAGCAGCCCCAGCATGATGAAGTGGCTAGGAGTCAACCAATCAAAGGACATGGGTCAGGATCGAGAAGCGAATAATGCTAGGAAGTTTATCAGGTCTAGCCTATCGTCTTTACGTTTCGCTTCTGCCAGTGCAGCCTTTAGAACAAGAAATCAATGTCGAGCGATCGCAAATCGATTGTGTAGAGACGGCCTTGATTGCGAGTTTGGCTCCACGTTGCCAACAAAACCTCAGAAGAGTTGACAGCAGCGATCGCAGTTGTAGTCGCATCTGGCGCTAGATCGGTAGCTGAAGGAGCGTTAATCTGCCCGACCAGTTGACCGTAATCATCCAATAAAATGATTTGGCCTTGAGCATCTGCCAAAATGTATCCCCAACCTGTTGCCGCTAATTGGGTGGGCTGAATCTTGATGCGAATTCGTTGCACTCGCAGCGGCTTGAGATCAATCAAAAGCACAGAATTAGCTTGATTGGCTTCAATCGCGAGTAGACGATAAGGCTTCATGCTAGGAATAACCTGCTGAAGGGCAACGGGTAATAGCCAAGAGCCTAACCGAGTCCCTCGCCGCGTAAAGCCTTCAACCAGGGTGCTATGGCTACCAGATAGACCACAACAGTTGGCGAAGGTTTTGTTGCTACCAGAGAGCACCCCTGACATCGGTTCGTCGCTGCTGAAAGCTGTTGCAGGTGAGAGAACTGCTAAATGTCGGGCATCCAAGGCAAAAATTTGGGTGGGGCAGGGAGATTGGCAGGCAAAGGTGATGAGACTTGGGTTTGGGGAACTAGTATTTGGGCGATCGCTCCCGACTAAAACCTGCCCTGTGGGTTGCGTCGCTGAGTTTGTAGCTGCGGCCCACCAAGACCCTTGAGCTGCGACAGTCGCGACAAAGGGAAAATCAAACCGAGCAAGCACTTCTGAGGAGGTGAGAATTGGCTGCTGGATGGTGCTGGAG
>CBIHQL010000455.1:0-4091 GCA_966211855.1 uncultured bacterium | reverse complement strand
GCTAGCACTCGCCCCCTAACTGCGGCAGAACAGCAAACCCTCCGCACTGCCTTAGACGAACTTCAGGCTCAAGCTCTGGCTCAATTTCAAGCTGGCAATAGAACGGGTGCTTTTGAGCTGTGGTATCGCGAGTTGCGGTTGCGACGGCTTTTAGGTGCTGCTGAAGAGGTGGCGGCTTTGAGTCGAGTTGGGCAAATTGCTTGGGCCAATAACCGCACTACAGACGTGCGCTACATCACCGAGCGGCTGCAAGTGCTGCAAAAACAAGCCAAAGCCCAAACACCACCGAATGTAGAATTGCTGCGATCGCTGGGTCAGGCTTATCAAGGCGTACGAGCCAAAGCCTTAGCAGTCGATGTCTATCAGCAGTTGCTAGCGATCGCTCAACAAAATCAAGACGCGATCGCCACTGCTAATACCCTCGACACCCTCGGCAAGCTGCGTTTGAATTGGTTTGACTTCCAAAGTGCAGCGACCACATACCAAGAATTATTGAATCTGGTAAAAGCGCAGAACCAACTGGCTACGGGTCAGTTCAGCGAGGTTAATTTATTACAACAACTTGCCTACATTTACGAGCAAGGTAAGCAGCCAGAATCGGCGATCGCAATTCAACAGCAGTTGCTCGATCGCTATCAAGTGCAGGATCCTACACAGATTCCTAAGTTAAAAATTGCGATCGGCAAAAATCAGCAAAAGTTAGGGCAACGAGAGCAGGCCATTCAAAACTATCAAGCGGCTTATCTCTTAGCACAACAAATTCAACAGTTTGCCCATGCTAGCGAAGCCCTTGAGCAGTTAGGCGCACTCTACCGCTCTGATAACCAACTTGATGCTGCCCTGAAGATCTATCAGTTTCTTGTTGATGTTGAGAAGCAGTCTTACGATGTTTATGGTCAAATGAGTGCTTACGACATCATTGGACAAATTCATGTCGCTCGCCAAGATTACCCACAAGCGATCGCTGCCTTTCAGCAAGGGTTAGCGTTGGCCCAGCAGCTTAAATGGCAAGAGGCATACTTCGCGCAAAAGCTACAGCAGGCGCAACAACCTTCTCAAACCACAACACCTACAGCCAATCCCAGTCCTTGATTGAGCCGGAGAGCGATCGCGCCTCTTGGGTTATCGAGGCAGGTAACCAACTAGCGCGATTACTCACCACCAACGTTAAGGTTGCTGCCCGTTAGCTCGGCTCCTGCTAAATTCGCATTCACCACGGTAGCCCCAGCCATATTGGCGTGATTCAGCTGAGCGTTTGCTAAGTTGGCGCTGTTGAGGTTAGCTTGATCAAAAACAGCACCACTCGCAAAGACAGACGCTAAGCTAGCTCCTTGCAAGCTGGCCCCCGTTAAGTCAGCGCCCTCTAAGTTAGCATCAACTAAAATCGCATTCTGAAGATTAGCGTTTCTTAAGTCTGCGCCAATCAAATGCGCACCCGTCAAGTTGGCACCTCTGAGGTTGGCACCACTTAGATCACAACCGCCACACATGCCTGTCTCTAGCAACTGCCTGACATGCTCAGGGTTTTCGGCACGAGCAGGCAAGCCAAATCCTAGCGCTGCAAAACCTACAGTGGCGACCAAAATTGCGAGTTTCATATTCCTTGCCTCCAAGGAACGATTACATCTGAATCTATACCTTGGCTCAACTGTCTAACGCTTGCCCTCCCACAACTGGACGAACTTAAGGGTGAAATTGCGGAGGACTGATTGAGGTAAGTACTTTTCCTACCTACCTTAGTTGTAAATCTAATTGAGGAAAATTCCCCCGTTTGCAGGAGATTCTTAACTCAGCAGCGTTGGTTAATAGCGAATCCGAGGATCGACATAAGCATTGAGAATATCAATCACAATGCTCGCTAGCACCACGATCGAGGCAAAGAACACTACAATCCCTTGCACCGTCGGGTAATCTCGCAAGGAAATGGCTTCATAGAGTCGGTTTGCCAACCCCGGCCACGAAAAGGTAACTTCAGTGAGAATTGCCCCACCCAGCATCGCCGCAAAGGTTAACCCCAAGACAGTAATCACAGGAATCAACGCATTCTTAAGCGCGTGAGCTACCAAAATTTGCCGCTCAGGGATTCCCCGCGCCCTGGCTGCTTCTACATAATCTGCTTTTAGGGTCTGCTTCAAGTTGACTCGCACCATGCGCTCAAAGATGCCGCTGAGCAACACACCTAAGGTCAAGCAAGGTAAAGCCAGATAGTAAAGAGCAACAAAAAATTGGCCTAAGTTACCGCTGAGCAGACTATCAACGGTATACAACCCAGTAAACCCTTGCGGAGCCGGGAGATTGGCTGGGAAACGGGTGCCTAAAGGGAACCAGCGCAACTGCACAGCAAACACCAATTGCAGGAGCATCCCGGCCCAAAATAGCGGAACCGAGTAGGTGATGATGCCAAACAGCCGCCCCCCCACGTCAATGGCTGAGTTGGGTTTAGACGCCGAGAGCACCCCCACCCCAACCCCGACAATCAGGGCGATCGCCATACTAAAAAAGGCCAGTTCAACCGTTGCCGGAAAGTAAGCTTGAATAATCTCCCATACCGATTGCCCACGACTGGTCAGCGACGTACCCAAGTCGAGATGTAATAAATCTCCCAGGTAGTTGGCATACTGTTCCCGCAATGGCAAGTTCAGCCCTAATTGTTCTCGCAGCGCCGCCTTCGCAGCTTCGGGTGCTCTCGGCCCCAAAATGACATCTACCGGATCGCCAGGAGTTGCCCGCAGCAGCAAAAACACCACAGTAATGATTGTCCACAGCATCAAGGGTGCCAAAAGCAACCGGGCTGCAACATAGTATTGGAGAGCTTTTGAGCGAGACATAGTGGCGGCAACAGTGGCTTACAGAGGGATAAAATTCTCGATTGGCAAAGGGCACCCTTGAGAGCACCCTCTACACGACTAGGGATAGCTAATTAGGATTTTTTGAGACTCGCGAATGGTACTTTTTGCGTAGCTTCGAGGCGCGCCCCTTGAACTCCAGGTTGAGCAAACAAGTATTCTTTACTTTGCCACAGCGGAATAAACGGAACATCTTGGGCCAGAATATCTTGAATCTCAGCGAAGATTTTTTGGCGAGCTTCTGGGTTTTGTTCGCGACGCTCTTGGTCGATCAGTTGATTAACGCGATCGCTATAGTAAAACGAGCCTTGCCCCTTAGTCGCGCCCTCTTGGCAACCCGTTGCTTCAGAGCCTTTGGTGCAGTCTAAGAACGGCTGAATGTAGTTGTCTGGATCTAGGAAATCAGGTGCCCAATCCAAAATAAAGGTCGGATACGCGCCTTTATCGAGGTTTTGGTAAGCAGTAGCAGACTCTACACTTTTTAGATCGATCTGCATTAAGCCACCCGACTTTTGCGCTGCTAAAGCCTTGAGCGTGGTAGCAACCAACTCATTACTCGTCAAGTTGGAGCGATACCAAAGTTCTATCTGGAGCGGCTTAGCCTGAGAATAGCCTGCTTTTGTCAGCAGTTCTTGAACTTTAGCCATGTTGCCGTCACCATAAGCCGTTTTAAACACAGGCTTGTAAGCTTCGAGCGTGGTTGGGATCAAGCTATACAGAGGTTCCACTTGCCCTTGGAAGACCCGCTGCTGCAATAAAGGTCGATCGATTAGGGCCGCGATCGCCTGTCGGACTGCCACCTGATCGAGCGGTTGGGCTTGCAAATTTAAGGTCAGGTAGTAAATGCCTTCGCCTGGGCCTTCTAGCACTTGCCACCCTTGCTGTTTTGCACCTTGTTGCAAGCTCTGCACTTGATCGAGGTCGAGGTTTTGGTAAGCAACATCTACTGCCCCAGTCCGGAAAGCGTTGTACAAATTGGCTGGACTAGAAAGAATTTGCAGATCAATCCCTTTATTCGCAGGCTTCTCGCCCCAATATTGCTCAAAGGCATCGAGCTTGAGCGAATCGCTGCCATACTGCGCCAGTTTATAAGGGCCAGTACCGACAAACGTTGAAGGTTTGAATTTCCCTTCACCAATCTCATAGGCTTTGGGCGAAATGGCTGCGGTTCCCGAAAAGGCTAGCAAGTCAGGAAAAGCGGCAAAAGGTTTGTTGAGCTTGATCGTCAGCTCATACTCGCCACTC
>CBIHQL010000454.1:0-4098 GCA_966211855.1 uncultured bacterium | reverse complement strand
GAAGGTTTGCGAGGGGCGATCGCTTTTACTAACAGTTCAAAAGTTGATACTTCCATGATTGACTCCTAGGTTTCAGTGGGCTTGTAGTTGTTTACATGATTAACCTACGAAGAGAAATTGAATCATTCCGGCAAAGTTCTCAACAAAAATCAATAAGCTTTTCGTTATATGGAGATAGCTAAAATAAAACTAATCTATCAGTTAGCTTGACGTTAATTTGTTTCCAAACTGATAACACCCATTTGAGTGATTTCGTTCACTATTTCAGTTTGGTAGATAGACGCTCTGCTGATAGCCCAGATGCCTGTTCTACCCTAGACATCTCATTTCATTGGGTATTGCTTTATTGAAATTGCTTAGGAGCTGTTTGAAGAGCATTTAGACATTTTGCACTGGCCCCCTAAATCCCCCAATTCTGGGGGACTTGCAAATCATTCCCCCCAAAATTGGGGGGATAGGGGGGCGGTTCGAGTAGCGAATAGAACTTTCAAACACCCTCTTAAAGGCGATCGCAGCATTCAGAGAGCCAGCTTTTGTCAACAACTCTTACGAAAGCTTGCAGAACTAGGGTCAAGGCGCTGCAAATACTTGAAGACTTTTGAACATTTCTAAACTCTGTGTAGAAAACCAGACAAGCGATCGCGGCCTTCGTACAATTGAGGGAAGTCACAGGTTAGCCGCTTGAAACGAGCTGTAGCTGCTACTCCTATGGCTTTGCATCTTCTCTTGATCGGCTCTGCTCACAGTCCAGATTAGGTGTTGCCTGGTGCTCTAGTTTTGGTTACCAACCGAATTTTCTCTCGATGAGACTCAAAGGCTGGAGAATGAACCATATTCTCTGGCCTTTTTTTTGCTGTTGAGTTGCAACACAAGTCGATATTTGATTAAGGGAACCCATAATATGCAGCCGTTTGTTACGCAACTGCGAGTCCGGCACTACGAGCTAGATACTCTAGGCCACGTCAACAATGCCGTCTATCTCAACTATTTTGAACAGGCTGCGATCGAGCACTCTGAGCAGTTGGGGCTGACCCTAGAGCGCTATCAAGAATTGGGAGGTGCGTTTGTCTTGCGTCGGATGGAGGTCGATTACTTACGCTCGGCTTTAGCAGGAGACGTGCTCGAAATTACCACTTGGCTGCAAGAGTTACGGGGGCCACGGGCAGTCCGCCGCTATGAATTACGTCGCCAAGGTGAATCAGAGTTGTTAGTGACGGCTGAGGCGTTGTGGGTTTGGGTTGAGCGAGCAACGATGCGACCGAGAGCGATCCCTGCCGATTTGGTGGGTCAGTTTCAGAGCAACTTAGCGATCGCGCCGAAGCCCGCTTCATAAATCGGTCTGAGGAGAGACGCTGAAGTGCATAAGCCTGCTTAGGGGTGATGCGGTTATATCTATAACCTCGCTAGGCTAGTAGATAATTATCTGTCGGTGCAATTCTATGAATGCCGCACGAGACCCATTCCGCAAAGCTAACTATTTTTTGAGGAAAGCTGACTACCTGCGGTGGCATCGTCAACAAAGTAAACAACAGATTTTGCGATCGCAAGTTGGCTTTGTTGACACCACCTCTTCTAAACCAAAAGCTTGCCAAGGATGCATCAACTATCACGGCATCGCCTATGGAACGAGCTATGAAACTCGGATGCCATTGATCTGTGGCTTTCATCCCTACGGGTGGCTAGACGATAGTGCTTGTCCTGATTGGCAAGGCTAACCGTTGTTAAGTTGCGTCGCTTGCTGGATCGCAGCGAATTTCTACCAAAAAGCCATCGGGGTCATAGACATAGATACCGCGTCCGGTCGGGCGAGTCACTGGGCCTTCTGCAATTGAGATTTGATGCTGCTGCAATACATCTACAGCTTGGTCAAATAAGTCTGAGGCAATATCAAAGGCGAGGTGATAGGCGCGGGTAAATGCTTTGCTGGGGTCTAAGTCGGGTGGCTCAAGTTCCGGCTCCCAAAACAAATCTAAGATGGTGCCGTCTGGTGTTGTGAAATTAGCGACTTTTCCGGCTGCTACCAGCGATCGCAACGTACTTGGCACTTCATCTCCAGTCAGTTCGTGCAGACCCAAAATCACTCCATAAAAATGCCGCGATGCCTGCATATCTTTCACGTTCAAGGCGATATGATGCACCCGACGCAGGCTACCAGAAGCTAAAACCGGAAGATTGGCTGGAAGACTTGCCGTCACCTCTCTACCTCCGCAACAGAATTGTAAGAAATTCCTTTCACTGTAGCTCTACAACGGAGAGGCGATCGCTCTATTAATTCACAATCATCGATTCATTCACAATCAGGAGATGCACCCTGCTAGAGATCGGGTTAGTCTGCGATCGCCCAGCGCAAGTAAGGTTGCCCTTCGACAATATTTTGGTAAGTAATCTCGCTTATAGGCCGACCTGGAAGGGTATCGAGATCGAAGCGGAAGTAAGCACTACCAAATTGCAGCCAAATGTTATATTGCGGCTCACTTGGCGCTACCACCCAGCCCACACAGTCAGCATATTGCGATTCCAGCGGGGCACCGAAAATGACAACGCGATCGCGCACATCCATAAATTTGGCTGGAGCCTTGGCGATCGCTGCCATGTCCATCGCGACCGTATGCTCACCACCCCCTTCGTAATAACGAAAAGTTGTCCAAAGCTGAATTTCACTGGGGCAGTTTCCTCGCTCCCGGTGGATTGGCAAAGTGACATTGGGCGAACCACTAGGAATTTCTGCTGCTAGTACAGGTTGGACAATGGTAGGTACTGCCAGCATTGACACCAACACTGATAACAGTCCTGTTGTGGTTGAAGAGTGCCAAAAAGTTTTCATAGTTCATGGAAGGTGAGGAACATAGATGACTTCACGCCTCCTTCTACCCATTCCCCAAGAACTGCGTCTACATAAACAAATCTCTATCTAGGTAATGACTTTTATGACTAACTTAAGGAGTATTAAAAACTGACAAGGGTGGCGATCGCTCAAGGCTGATCTAATTAAAAGCAGTTTATTTACTGGGGTAACGCTCTAACCGTACAGCTTTAGCTCGAAGCAACGTACCGCACTGCGATCGCAGCCGTAAACGCACTTAGCCCTAAAGCTAGCGCTGCACCCGGAGATTCACTCGCGACTGCTAACAAAACTAAAATCCCAAAGGCAAAGGGGATACTCATAGGCTATTAACCACATCCTTGTCTAGGGTATCTATAAAACTTAGTTTTCCCAAAATAAAAAGGGATATTGCGATCGCCTTCTTCAGGAATTAAAATCACCGAGCAGTCTACCGCTTACAGTGATTGGTCTACCAGCAAAAATCGGCAACCAAACTTTATCACAGCCATGGAGATTCTAGACGTTTTATAGATAACAATCTTCACCCTTTCTAGCTAGGGTAAAGGTAGCTTATAGCTTATAACTTCTAATCTCTACTTGAATCTCGTCTGAGGCTGGCATTAAGTTTAGTTCTACCGAAAGCAAGCTTAGAACTCAGCTTAGCTCAGTTGTCTTATTCTAGCCTTTATCTCAGGTTTCTATCGGCTTTGTTTAACGATCTACAAACTTCACATGTCTTTGCATCACTAATCATTTACTTTCCGCCACAACTGACTCATATCAGCAGCAACATAAAAATATGTTTAAAGGATATCTATTAGCATGATCATATTTCTGCTGATCATTAAAATTAGAGTGTAAGCAGCCATCTAAAATATCAACGTGGCCTCACTTCACCTGCAAACACTAAGCTGCGAACACGCATCATTGTTCATTACTATTAGGCATTGATTTGCTAACAACTCCTGTTATTTTCATCCTCACTTAATCTCTGCATAAGTGTCAGTGATCAATCAAGTTGTGTAATTAAGATCACTTCATTGATTTAAGTTCAGCTCAATTTTTGAAGTTCATAGGAGCTGTTCCATGAATACAACTGTTCAACGTCATCCCAATCTAGACATCTTGAGGGGTTGGGAGCAATTTTGTAATTGGGTGACGAGCACCGAAAATCAAATCTATATTGGCTGGTTTGAGTTGTTAATGATTCCGACCTTACTAGCGGCTAGCATCTGCTTTATCATTGCCTTCGTTGCTGCCCCACCGGTCGATAT
>CBIHQL010000453.1:0-4103 GCA_966211855.1 uncultured bacterium | reverse complement strand
TTCTGGCTAGGACGGGATTCCTAGGGCGGATTGCCGACTCCTGAGTGCGGAACCCCTACCTGAGGGATGAATTAGGGTGAGTTTTGCCATTCAGGGGTGAGTTGGCGAAAGTTAAATTCCGCAGCTCCGATATGGCAGGTGCCACAGTTTTTCAGGTTGATTGGCTGCGAGAACTTGACGCGAGGATGCAGAACCTTAAAGAACCGAGAATTTCTCAGGCGATAGGGGGTTTCTTCGTCGCTGTCTTGCAGGCGGGAGTAGTTGCGGAGGTAGTTCCACACCAGCAGACGAGCGGGATCAACCAGGGGGTCAAGGCGAGCACCATAGTGCTGAGAATCTTGGATGAGGTTCCGCCAAGTTTCGGTGGGCAAAACTGCGGGTGGCACTCCAATATGGCAAGTGGCGCAGTTTTCTAAGTAAAGGTCGTGCCCCAGTTGATATTTGCGGGTGATGACATCGACTGTCCCAATTGCGGGTGTGCTAGGGCTGCGATCGCCTGCTTGAGCAACCACTTGAGGGCTAACTTGAGTGCTGGCCTGAGCAATTTCTAGAGCCGTAGGTCTTTCAGTTGCTTGTGTTAGCCCTAACCCCATCAGCAAGCTCCACATCACAACTAGCCCCAGCAACACCCAGGGCGATCGCCGCCGTCGCTTCATGGGTAAGGCAGATCGATCGCGGTGCTGAGCTGTAGCAGAAGGCTTGGAAGGGCGAGACGGGTGGGACATGCTGAACTACTTTTCACCAAATAACAAACAGCAGCGATCGCTTTGACGGGTTCTTGCAGTCAGATGTGCCTGAACCCCAAAACTCCAATAACACTAGCGTATTGTTTGTAGCTGTGGGAATCGCTGCGCCTGTTTAAGCTGAAGGTGGTAATGCTCCAGCAAATTGTCAGGAAATCTAGTAGACATTTAGCAAGTATCTGCCGTTAGAATTAAGTGAAATTTTTACCCAAACACAGCTAGAAAGACCTGCGATCGCTACCCGCTTGTCAACGGTTCTCTGTAGATCTGTCGTCCGAAAGACGTTAGATCAGTAAAGATTGGCATTATTTTTAGGTAAGCATGAATACTTAGGAGCCAGGAGCAAATCACGGCTGCTGAACCTGAAGTACCTTTGCCCAGCCCAGACTGCTCAGACGCCTGCTGCAGTAACAGCCGTAAACACCGCTTTGCGTTTTCGGAGGAAAAGTTAATCAGGATGGATTGCCGTCATATTCAGTTTTGCAACCATCAATCTCAGGTAGATTTGCATCAACTCCAGGCGTTGTTTCAGGCTGGAGCTTTCTGGGCGCAAGATCGTCGTCTAGAAGATTTAGAGGTAGCTGTTACCAATAGCGAGCCAGTCGTTAGCGCTTGGGATGGCGATCGCATGATTGGCTTTGCCCGTGCTACTTCCGATGGCATTTACCGCGCCACCATTTGGGATGTGGTCATTCATCCTGACTATCAAGGCGCTGGGTTGGGGCGCAAGTTGGTAGAAACCGTGCTCAGTCACCCCCGCATGAATCGGGTCGAGCGGATTTACTTGATGACGACTCACCAACAGCGGTTTTATGAGCGGATTGGCTTTCAAACTAACAGCAGCACAACGATGGTGTTGTGTAATCAACCGCTAGAACAACCGCCCACACCGTTGATGGTCGAGATGCCACGCTCTTAAATAGTTCAGGCATGTTCAGCCTCAGGCATGACCCAAGGCAGGGTGCATTGCAGTCGTGTGATTTCAGGGTGTGTTGGTTGAGCAGCGATCGCGGGTGCTGAAATCAGTTCCAAGCGACCCTGCATTTTTTCTAATAAAGTTTGGTGCATCAACAGCAGTAGCCCAGGCGAAAGGCGATCGCTTTGGGTAGCGGGTTGAGCTTGCTCTTGCGTATATAGGGCATCGATGGCTTCGCTCCAAGCACTAGGAGGGTAAGTCGCATCGATCCAAATCTGAACCGTTTGGCTGTCGGGGCTGACCTGAACTGAGAGGTGCATCTCACCTTCAGAGTTAAAGCGGATCACAGTTTCAATCAGACTCACCAAGATTTGTTTGAGGTATGTGGGATCTGCAAAAACGTAGAGCTCGGCATCGGCGTTTGTGAATGACCAGCGAATCCCCCGATCTTGGGCGATCGTTTGCGTGAAGTTGTGAACTTGTTCCAGAACAGCGCTTAATTGCAGCGGTTGGATGTCTAGTTTTCTAGAGCCATATTCTAGGCGTGCAACTTCTAAAATTTGATCGATGAGCTTAAGGAGTTTGAGCGCGGAGTCATGAGCCTGGGCGATAAACTCACGCTCTTCTTGAGGATCATCGCAGAGATCAGACAAAATCAGTTGATGCATGCCGATCAAGCCGTTGAGGGGCGATCGCAACTCATGGGCAATCCGCGCCAAAAAACCTGACTTAAATTGGTGGGTCGCCACCGTCATCTGATAAGCCAGTTCGGTCTGCTGAAGTTGTTGCTGCAAGGTCTGAGGGTCTGAGTCCATATCATCTTGTGCCGTTGGTTGGGCTGGCTAAGTCAATTGAATTGCTCCCTGACGTAGCACCTGCCACGTTGATCCAGTCCACTTGGCAACGGTTGAAGGTACGCCAGATGCTAAGGCTTTATTATCACTCGTGGTCGAACAGCCCAACTGAGCTAGCTCGGCTTCTGTCAGCGTCATCACCTCTGGAAACTGAGCGGCGATCGCGGGCATCGTTTCTAAAGCAGGTTGACCCGATAGATTAGCGCTCGTGGTTGCTAAAGGGCCAGTTTGCGCCAAAATTTTCAGGGCAAGCGGGTGATTGGGGACTCGCACACCAATTGTGGTCAAATCGTTTGGGTGAATCGCATCAGGAACGCGATCGCTCGCCGGCAAAACCAACGTCAATGCCCCGGGCCAAAATTGCTCAGTCACTTCTTGCCAAGCAGTGCGCTCTGCCTCGGTGCCCGTCACGAAAGGCCAGAGATCGTCGAGGGAGGCACCCATCAAAATCAAAGGTTTATCGAGTTGGCGTTGCTTGAGTTGAAAAATCAGTTCTGCCCGCTCAGGCCGCACTGCCAAAGCTGGAACGGTATCGGTGGGGAAACTAATGACGCGATCGCCCGCTTGAGCGACAGCTATCAATTCAGCAAAAGACACGCACGGCATAGGTCATTCAAAAAAGTGTGAGTTACTTGCTGCCACGAAAATATAGCAACTTAACGACGATAGGCTAGGGCAAAGCGCTCGATCCCCGCTAGATCAGCATGAATCTGAATGTCTTCATACTCGCCTTGTTGAGCCAGCAATTCGGCGATCGCGGGGGCTTGGCCTGCCATCATTTCAATCAACCAAATGCCACCGGGTTTTAAGTAATCAGGAGCCGTTTGCACGAGATGGCGAATGCAGTCTAGCCCGTCAGCGCCCCCATCTAAAGCCAAGTGCGGTTCATGATTAGTGACTTCGGGCTGTAAAGTCAGCACCAAATCACTGGGAATATAAGGCGGGTTAGAAACCATGCCACTCAGTTGCCCTCGTAACTCGGTTAAGGGCGTAAACCAAGAACCTTGATGAAACTGAATCCGATCGCTGACGCCACAGGTTTGGGCATTTTGTTGGGCGATCGCCAATGCCGCAGCACTTTGATCGACCGCGTAAACGGTTGCATGTGGCAATCCATCGGCTAACCCGATCGCGATCGCTCCACTGCCTGTACCTAGATCGGCCCAAAGTTCGGTCGGTTGCTCTGGGGCGGTAGAGTGGCTCAGTAAGCGATCGCTGCGTTTCTGAGCCGCAGTCACTGCTAAATCGATGATCAGTTCAGTTTCGGGGCGCGGAATCAGGACAGCGGGTGAAACTTTCAGGCTGAATTGTCGCCACGGTGCGATCCCAGCTAAATACTGAACTGGAACTCGGTCGATTAAACGTTGTTGCCAGCGCTGATTAAGTTGGCTCAAAGGTAGGCTTAGTTGAACGGTAGGCCACGCTTGAAACGACCCTAAGCGCAACGTCAGGCGATCGAGCCCTGCTAGTTCTTGCAACAGCCAATCAACTTCACTAGTCGGAATCCCCGCGTGAGTTGCTGCTGCCCAAGCCTCTTGTCGCCATTGCCAAAGTGCTGTTCGAGGTCAGCTAACAGCAGCGGGTCGATAT
>CBIHQL010000452.1:0-4104 GCA_966211855.1 uncultured bacterium | reverse complement strand
ACTTCCCTAGTAGAGCGTGCCATCTGTCCTAATACGTTATATCTAGAGTGAGGGAGGAGAATGTCAAACTAAGGGAGGATTTTTCCCTGATGCTGAG
Organism: uncultured bacterium; assembly: GCA_966211855.1. Classification (GTDB taxonomy): domain Bacteria; phylum Cyanobacteriota; class Cyanobacteriia; order FACHB-46; family FACHB-46; genus CBIHQL01. The sequence continues at coordinate 4,007 of CBIHQL010000452.1, read as the reverse complement.
TGCGCTTCGGAGGCAGATTTGGATTCTGGACGTTTTGACCCTACTCCCTCACCCAGTCAACCCATGGCTGCAATTGGAACTGAACGCGATCGCGCCATGATGCAGCGGTGCCTAGAGTTGGCGCGTCAAGCTCGAGGCCGCACTGCCCCGAATCCGATGGTGGGATCCGTGATTGTCAAAGAGGGTGAGATCGTCGGAGAAGGCTTTCACCCCCAAGCGGGACAGCCCCATGCTGAGGTATTCGCTTTACGAGCCGCAGGCGATCGCGCTCAAGGTGCCACCCTCTATGTCAACCTCGAACCCTGCAATCATTACGGTCGCACTCCGCCCTGTTCTGAAGCTGTGGCGGCGGCTGGCCTAGCGAGGGTTGTCGTAGGTATGGTAGACCCCAACCCCAAAGTCGCAGGTGGTGGGATCGCTCGATTGCGGGCAGCGGGCATTGAAGTGGTAGTAGGCGTTGAAGAAGCCGCTTGCCAGAAACTCAATGAAGCCTTTGTTCACCGCATCCTGCATCATCAACCCTTTGGCATCTTGAAATATGCGATGACCCTCGACGGCAAAATCGCTACGAGTAGTGGTCACAGCGCTTGGATCACCAGCCAAACTGCTCGAAATGAAGTGCATCAACTGCGGGTGGGGTGTGAGGCTGTGATCGTGGGTGGCAATACGGTGCGGCTCGATAACCCCCAACTCACGACTCGCCAGACCGATAGCCCCAAGCCTCTCCGAGTGGTGATGAGTCGCACCCTGGATCTGCCAACCGAAGCTTATCTTTGGCAAACCGATATTGCTCCAACCCTGGTGATGACTGAACCTGACGTTAAGCCAGCGTTTCAAGATCACCTCCGTCGGCAAGGCGTAGAAGTGGTTGAACTCTCTCCTCTCAGCCCGGCAACTGTTATGAATTATCTCTACGATCGCGGTTGCCTGACGGTGTTGTGGGAATGTGGTGGCACCCTAGCAGCTCAAGCGATCGCCGACGGAGCCATTCAAAAAGTGTTAGCGTTCATTGCCCCTAAAATTGTCGGGGGCCAAACCGCTCCTTCTCCCATCGGTGATCTCGGCATTCTCACCATGCCCGACGCGATCGCCCTCGAACGAGTCCAATGGCGGGTCATGGGTAATGAATGCTTGCTAGAAGGATATTTGCCGAAGCGTTGACCCCAGCTTCTTGTTCCCCCCAAAATTGGCTGCTGTGTATCCAGACCTTGGTAGAGAATCTGCACACTCCTGCAAGACCTCTCCCCAAACCCCTCTCCGACACGGCGAGGGGCTGTGAATCTTGCTCCCCTGCCCTGTTAGGGAAGGGGCTGGGGGTTAGGTTACCAAGAGATTGGCCCTTAGCGATGACTTGTGTATGCGGTATTCCAAATTTAAGGCTAGAGGGGTGACTGCTTGATTACGCTGTCAGATAGGTATAGCCGCTGAGACTGCGCTCGTAGTTTTGCAAGAGCAATTGCGACTCGGCGAGAGTGATGCGTTTGTCGAGGAGGGCGTGCTCGGTTTGCTGACGGATATTCTCGATCAAGTCTTCGGCGTCGTATTGCACATAGCCCAAAACCTCGTGCATCGTATCGCCTTTGACAACGTGATCGATCTTGTAGCCTTTGGGCGTGAGACTGATGTGAACTGCGTTGGTATCACCAAATAAATTATGTAAGTTGCCCATAATCTCTTGGTACGCCCCACTCAAGAACAGCCCTAAATAATAAGGTTCGCCTGATTTGAGAGGGTGGAGTTCTAGCACCGATTTCACATCGCGCAAATCGATAAATTGATCAATTTTGCCGTCGCTGTCGCAGGTGAGATCGGCTAAGGTACCTCGCCGGGTGGGTTCCTCAGTCAAGCGATGAATTGGCATGATCGGAAATAGTTGATCGATCGCCCAACTATCAGGAGCCGATTGAAACACCGACAAGTTGATGTAGTAGATCGACGCCATGATCTTTTCGAGATCTTCGAGGTCATCCGGCACATAATCTTGCTGGCGGGCAATCTCCAGGATTTTTTCGCAGCAAACCCAATACAACCGTTCTGCTCTGGCACGCTCGGTAAGGCTGAGGTAGCCAAACCCAAACAAACTGATGGCTTCTTCTTTGAATTGAGTAGCGTCGTGGTAAGCCTCTTGATAATTTTCGACGCTGATCGATTGATAGGTGTCGTAGAGGTTACGAATGATCAGATGTTCGTCGCTGCCTGGGGCTTCGGGGGTGCCGTAGGGGACGTCGCTGGTGCTCAGGACATCAAAAACTAAAACGGATTGGTGAGAAGCGATCGCTCGACCACTCTCGCTGATTAGCGTCGGTACAGGCAAATCCCGCTCAGCGCAAGTTTCTTTGACCTCAGCCACTACATCATTGGCATAGTTTTGCATATTGTAGTTTTTTGAGGCGTAAAAGTTGGTTTTAGAGCCGTCATAATCTACGCCCAAGCCGCCACCGACATCGAGGTATTTCATGTCTGCGCCCAGTTTTGCCAACTCAACATAGATTTGGCTGGCTTCGCGGATGGCATCTTTAATCACGCCAATCGAAGAAATTTGCGAACCGATGTGATAGTGCAGGAGTTGCAGCGAACCGAGCATGTCAGCGGCTTTGAGTTGCTCAACTGCATTGATAATTTCAGGAATCGTCAGGCCAAACTTGGCGCGATCGCCTGCCGAACAGCCCCAACGTCCGATCCCTTTAGCACTGAGCTTAGCCCGCACCCCTAAGATCGGTTGGATGCCCAACTTTCGCCCTGCCTCGATCGCCAGTTCAACTTCTTCGACTTGCTCTAGGACGATGATCGGGGTCTGACCCAGCCGTTGCGCCAAAATCGCAGTTTCAATATACTCGCGGTCTTTGTAGCCATTGCAGATTAGCAAAGCACCTGCTGTGTCGAGGGTAGCCAGGGCAATCATCAACTCAGGTTTTGAGCCTGCTTCGAGGCCGAATTGGTGGGGTTTGCCAAATTTCACCAGGCTTTCGACCAGGTGGCGCTGCTGGTTGCACTTGACTGGAAACACACCGCGATAGTTACCCGGATAGTTGTAGCGGGCGATCGCCTTAGCAAACGCTGCATTCAACCGTTCGATCCGGTCTTCTAAAATATCTGAGAAGCGAATCAGCAAGGGCAAGCCTAGATTCCGCTGCTTGAGGGCGTTAACCAGATCAAACAAGTCAAGCGAACCACCGCGATCGCCCTTGGGGGAGACAGTCACATGACCCGCAGCGTTAATCGAAAAATAAGGCTCACCCCATCCCTGAATCCGGTACAGTTCCTCGCTGTCTTCAATCGTCCAAGATTTGCGCAGATTTAATGTTGCAGTTGGTTGCGCTAAATTCACGAGCGCTTTGTCTGCCTCTGCTTGGCTGCTGGTCTGCGGTGCGCTGCCGTTAGTGACAGTCTTTTCCATCTTGGCTTTTGGTTCTGGCCTTCCACCCATCCTCGTCATGCCCTCTCGCTATGCTCCACGCCTGAAACCGAAGCCCGACCTTGATTTGCCCAATCTGATCAGACTTTGTTCCGAGTGTTCAGTCTATCGCATTCACTTCGGTTTAAATGATCATCTAGAGCACTTCGTTGAGGGTCGGTGAGCAGCAACTTTCTGGGGTAATCTGGACTTTGTAACAGTTGATGAAATTTCAGGAGTATCCCTTGGAACGGACATTTTTGGCGATCAAGCCGGATGGTGTGCAACGGAAATTAGTTGGGGAAGTCATCCGTCGCTTTGAAACCAAAGGCTTCACCCTAGTGGGCCTCAAGTTCATGAGCGTGAGCCGCGAGTTGGCTGAGCAGCACTACGATGTCCACAAGGAAAGACCCTTCTTCGCAGGACTCGTAGACTTCATCACCTCTGGCCCCGTTGTGGCAATGGTTTGGGAAGGTGAAGGCGTTGTCGCTTCCGCTCGCAAAATTATTGGGGCCACCAACCCCCTCGCCGCTGAACCCGGCACCATTCGCGGTGACTTCGGCACCAATATTGGTCGCAACCTGATCCATGGTTCTGACGCGATCGAAACCGC
>CBIHQL010000451.1:0-4113 GCA_966211855.1 uncultured bacterium | reverse complement strand
GCAACCGCTTAGCCAAGCTTGAGGAAACAACGCAAACCTTCATGCTGGAGTTCATTGAGAATCATTACGAAACTCTCAAACAGCGTGGCAAACTTCGGGTTTATCAAGCCTTTGTAGAGGCATGTGAAACCCACGAACCGAGGTTTAACCCTCCAAGTCGTAGCACTTTCACGCAGGCAATTCAAAAACGGGCAGGCTATCAGCAAACCTTGAAGCGTGAAGGCCGAAGAGCTGCCATTCAGAAAGAAGCTTTTTATTGGGAGCTTGAACTAACCACTCCTAGGCATGGCGACCGCCCCTTCGAGATTGTTCATATTGACCATACTCAACTTGATATTGAGCTTGTCAGTTCTTTAAATTCCTTAGCTCAATTCAACCTCGCATCCGGTGATGCTATTCGCAACTTAGGGCGTCCTTGGGCAACGTTTATGGTTGATGCTTACAGCCGTCGTTTGCTAGCAGTCTATCTAACCTATGAAGAGCCCAGCTATCGTTCTTGCATGATGGTGCTTCGTATCTGCGTGAAGCGATTTAATCGCTTTCCCCAGATGATCGTAGTAGATAATGGCCCAGAGTTTCATAGCCATTATTTTGAACAACTACTAGCAAATTATCGCTGTACCAAAAAGCATCGCCCACCTGCAAAAGCTCGCTTTGGTGCTGTTGTTGAGCGATTATTTGGTACAGCGAACAAGCAGTTGATTCATGAGCTGCAGGGAAATACCCAAATTACCCGCAAACATCGTCAGGTTACTCAGTCTGTTCACCCTAAAAAACTCGCTGTATGGACATTGGGAGACCTTTACGAATCACTCTGTGAATGGGCATATGAAATCTATGATCAGCGTCAACACCCATCACTGGGCCAAAGCCCCAATATGGCATTCATTCAGGGGCTAGTTTTGGGCGGTAGCCGTCTTCATTGCCAAGTGGAATACGACGAAGTCTTCCGTATCTTAACCTTGCCTGCTCCAGAGAGGGGACAGCGTAAAGTCCAACCAGGCCAAGGAATAAAAATTAATAACATCTATTATTGGTCAAATGCTTTCCGAAACCCAGAGATTGAACAATCAATGATTGAAGTTCGGTATGACCCATTTGATGCCAGTATTGCCTACGCACTAGTAAAAAACCAGTGGGTACGCTGCATTTCTTCCTACTTCCATCAGCTTCAAGGACGATCAGAAAAAGAAATCCGTTTAATAACTGCTGAGTTGATTAAACGCAAGAGAGACCATGGAAAAGATATAACTGTTACTGATAAAGAGCTATCAAGGTTCCTGTCCTCTACTGAGATGAAGGAAGGTAAATTTCTAGAGCAGCGATTACAGGCTATTGAAAACAAATTAGTTGTTCAAAATAGCGCGTTTATAGAGGGTGCTGGCTCTATCAATAACACTCAAGACTTCAACAATGAGCCCCAGCTTTTGCTGTCTAGGGGGAGTGATTTAGATGAGCCAGATGAGCAAGAAGACTGGCTGGATGCTGACGACTCCGAAGAATTGGAATTTTACGGAGAGTTTTAGCTATGCAACCTCAAGTTGGGTTTCCAAGGGAGCTACTACTCCAACCTATTTCTGCTCGAATTGCTTATTTCAAAAATTACACTGTGGCGCATCCAAAACTTACAGAAGTAGCTCAAAAGTTAGTAGACGCTATTCATGAACCTGGAGGGGCTGCTCTTATCTTTGTCTTTGGCCCAACTGGAGTTGGGAAGTCTACTCTGCTGAGACGAGTTACGCAAAAGCTACTTGAGGAAGCCTTACCCTTAATGGATGTAGACAAAGGTTATATTCCCATTGCAGGGGTGGAAATAAAAACCCCAGAAGACAGCAACTTTGATTGGAACGATTTTTATGTTCGTGCTCTGATGGCTCTTGATGAGCCCATGATTGAGAAGAAAATCAATCGCACAGGTGCCAAAGTGAAACTACGGTTAGCACTTGAATCTGCCCTCCGAAATCGACATCCTGATGCCTTCTACATAGATGAGGCTCAAAATTTTGGCAAGGTAGCAAGTGGCCGAAAATTACAAGACCAAACAGACTGCATCAAGTCACTAGCAAATCTTGCTCAAACTCGTTTTATTTTATGCGGAATTTATGAGCTATTAACATTACGGAATTTGAGTGGACAGCTATGTCGTCGTAGTCAGAGTATTCATTTTCCGCGATATTTGGCAGGCTCCGAACAAGATCGGAAAGCTTTTAAGAGTACATTGTCAACGCTACAGAAATGTCTTCCCTTACTCGAACCGCCTGATTTAGTAGCACATTGGGAGTTTTGCTACGAAAGGAGTATTGGCTGTGTTGGAGTTCTAAAGGATTTGCTGCTTCGGACTTTGAGTGCAACTTTAAATAAGGATGGAGACCAAGCCATAACATTCACGCTCAAAGATTTAGAACAACACGCATGGTCAATGGAGGAATGTTTGGTCATGCTTAGGGAAGCAAAGGAAGGGGAGCAGCAACTTGCTAGCCAATCAGGCTCACATGATGAATTACGGATAGCTTTAGGACTTGATACAGCAACTTCTAAGCAATCTGAGCAATCTACAACATCATCCAAGAAAACGTCAGAGAGAAAAGCGAGAAGCGTTGGGAAGCCATCGCCTCGTCGTCGTTCAGTTGGAGTAGATCAGAATGCCAGCTAGCGATCTGGAAACCTATGAATCTTTGAATTTGAATCTGCCTTCACTACCTGAGCGAAGTAGACTTTACCATTTGGAACCAATTGCAATTGGCAGTGGCTATGTTGAAGGCTTGATCAGCTACGTTTGTCGGCTAGCTGAAGCGCACTGCGTTTCTCCAGGAGTTCTGACTAAGCAAGAGATTCTCCCTAGTTTAAGAAAAACTTATACCGTAGGCTCGAAGGAAGTTCATAGAGTGCTAGAAGACGGAAATTTAGTTTCTGTTTTTTCCTTCTCTAAGCCAGTAATTAATAAAAATCCCAATGAGCAAGGTTTTTGGGCGTGGCAATATATTGAAGGGCTGCAGCCTTTGACGTTGTGGAAAAATCTTCAGGCATTAACTATTCCGGAGCGGAAAACCATTCCAAAGCGGAAAGAGCATAGGGCAAAAACAAACAAGAGTATCAAAATTGCACGAGATTTACGAGCTTGGTGTCCTGAATGTTTTCAAAAGTGGCGCAGCAAAAATCAAGTAATTTATGAACCTTTACTCTGGTCAATTGCTGCTGTTGCTGTCTGCCCCGATCACTGCCAACCGCTACAATCTCACTGCCCTTATTGCAAAAGAACTCAGCGGCCTATCACTGGGAAGATGCAAGTAGCTCGTTGTTCTCAATGTTCAAAGTGGCTAGACATCCGAGCAGATGAAGATTTAGAGGAGAAATACTGCATTGATTCTGAGATCGGGTGGCATCTATGGGTGGTAGAAAAAGTGATGGAAGTACTAACGGTTGCACCTGAGAATTCAACCTTAGTTTGGAACGTTCCAGAAGTACTAGAGTCGGAATCAGCAAGTTGCTCTATTAAACTGACTCAGTGGCAATTCTTGAAAGCCTTTGGTCACTAAACTCTGCATAAAAAAGGCATGGCAGCTGAAGCACTATTCATCTACAACAGTTGGGACTTAACCCAACCCACTAGTCCCATCCGCAGCTACCTCTACAGCTTGCAACCTGTTGGTATTGGAACATTAGGGGTTGAAAGCCTAACAGGGTATGTTGCCAGATTAGCTGATGCTCATTGTGTTGCACCGGGAGATCTCGTTGCTCACGAGTGCAGATCGCTTGTGACTCAACCTCAAGGTAAAAGCTATTTGCATCAAGTAAGCGGCAGCACCGAGGTTCTGAACGGCACAGGACAAATGGCAAGCGAGTTCGTACAGATTTTTAATCAACTAACTCTACGTCAAGATTTGCAGCATCTTACATTTCTCTCGTGGGCTAATGTATTACCTGCCAAAGGTCTTTTACGCCGTTTTCATGCTTGGTGCCCCATCTGTTATGAAGAATGGCGCGAGAGCGAACAAATAATTTACGAGCCACTACTATGGACACTAAGTGTAGTTTCGTTCTGCCCAGAACACCACCAAAAATTATTATGCCAATGCCTGCACTGTAAGCGTCAACTACCGTTATTGGCATGGC
>CBIHQL010000450.1:0-4120 GCA_966211855.1 uncultured bacterium | reverse complement strand
CCCCGGTTTGGAGTTCTGCGAGACGGGGTGCAAAACCACTTTGCAGATGTTCTAGATGCGCCAAAATGGCAGACTGACGCTCTTGAGCTGTATGGTGCAACTGTTCGAGCTGTTGGTTAAATTCAGCCCGAATCTGCTCTAAGTTGCCTACACCTTGCTCACGTTGCTGGTGCAGATGGGTATGTAATTCACTGATTTGGGCGGCAACTTCTTGCTCCGATTTTTCAAACTGACTGAGGGCTTGTTGTTGTTGCTTTTGCACATACCCTTGCAGCTCTGAAAGTTGGAGAGCGAAGGCCGACTGTAATTGCTCTAAGTGAGTCAGAGTTGTGTCTTTGTGTTCTTGAGCGATCGCTTGTAGGGCGGCGAGTTCTTCAGCAAATCCAGTTTCGGTGCCACCCAGATGTTCTAGTACTTCAGCTTGACGGGCTTGAGCTGCGGCTTGCAACTGCGACACTTGCTCAGTAAATTCGGCGCGAATTTGCTCGACATTGTGCAGACCCTGTGCCTTCTGTTCTTGCAGCCTGGCTTGAAGCTCGGCCCACTGCTGTGCAAATTCTTGCTGGGAGGCTTCAAACGCTTTGAGAACTTCGGCTTGCCGCTCCTGCGCTGTAGTTTGTAGAGCTGCTAGTTGAGGGGCAAACTCGGCTTGAAGTTGCTCTAAATTGGCAAATACCGCATCCTTCTGTTGATGAGCTACCGATTGCAAACCCGTCAGCTCTGTAGCAAAGTCTTGTTCTGACTGACCCAACTTTTGCAGAACCTGGTCAAGCTGCTGTTGAGCGGTGGTGTGGAGTGCCGCCAACTGAGGCGAAAATTCAGCTTGCAGGGCAGTAAGGTTTTCAAGCAGTGAGTTTTTCTGGTTTTGGGCCGTGGTTTGCAGTTCGGTGAGGTGGGCGGTGAAGCCTTGCTCGGCAGTTGTCAGGCGTTGCAACACCTCAGTTTGTTGAGTCTCAGCATCGGTTTGCAAACCAGCCACGATCGCCCGAAAACCAGTCACTAAATGCTCTAGCTGCTGTTTTGTGGTTTGCAGTTGGCTATCTACATCAGTTAGAGCGCGGGTTTTGGCGTTGTTAACATCTGCGACTAAATCAGCAAAAGTTGCTTTCTCGTCTTTGATGTCGTGGCGAAGCTGGTCAATCTCGCGATCGACTTCATTGGCGATCGCCTCAACTTCTTTGAGAATATGCTTGGCATCTTCGCGGGCTTTGGTGATTTGATCTTCAATCACGCCGAGTTCTTCAATTTGTTCTTTGGCGCGAGTGGCAATTTCATGAATAATGGCTCGCCGCAAGAACCACATCGTCGCGATCGCAGTGCTAAACAAAATGATCAGCACCACCAACAAAACAGAAAAGCTGGCGATCGCGCGGTCAAGGGTGCGGTCAACGTTGGCCTGAATTTGTCGTGCAACTGCTGGGTCTGTTGCCAGTGCCGTATCCTGAGTTTCTGGCTCGGTTGGGGTGGTTTGAGCGACGAGCAAGGGGGCAGTGGAAGTGGGATGAGCGCTTGCGACCCCGACAGACAATAGAAGTGTGGACAGGGCGAGGCCACTGCGCGCGATGGAAATGAGAACTTGAGGATGCAGGCGCTTCATTGGGGGTGTCCTTGTCTGTGGGTCGATATCTACGATCGCTTATTTTCTCAAGGTTAGTCAAAACCAGGCTTGATATTCTAGAGTTTGGCAGATATTCTGACAAGCTAGGCCGTTTCTACTCTAGATTTTTCTACCCCTAATTGTCTTGCACGATCGCGATCGCCCGCATCCCAGCAGTAATGATCATTGCTAATAGTCAGCGTTAGTCGGAGCTAATGTCTGGATGGCTCGATCAATTACCCGCACCCCTGAAGTATTGCCTTGAGCTAAACATGATTCCTTGGCCTGCTGCATGTGGTCTAAGCCTCGGGTCACATCTCCTTGCTTACTTAATGCCACGCCCAAGTTGTAATGGGTTTCGGCAGAGTCTGGTGCCAGTTCTAAGGCTTCTTGAAATTCTTCAATGGCTTGCGGAATTTTACCTTGGCGACCTAATGCCACTCCCAGTTGATAGTGAGTTTCAGCAGAGATTTCGTAATTTTGCTCTAAGTGAAAAAATTGGGAAAGTTCTTCATCAGAATCGGGGGTGGTTGGTTTAGCTACCAGGTCATTAACTGGAGCGGGATTTACCGAGTTGGCGGCTTTGAGTCTCAGGTCTGAGCGATCGCGATCTTTTTCCGCTATTTGGGAGTCATTCGGTTCGGCGCTTCTCAACTCTGCCTCTGGGCGATCGCCTTCGTCACTGTGACTAAATTCGGAATGAAAGGCTAAACCCGCAACCCCACCTAAAACAGCCCCGATCGCAGCACCTTGGCGACCTCCTAAAAGCTGCCCGATCGCGGCTCCAGCAACACCGCCACTCACTGCTGAGGCAACGGTTGTGGTTAGTGGGTCGAGATGGGTCGGTGCAGACTCAGAATGGTTACCTGACCCTTCATCTAACGGTTGCATTTTATCAGTCGTCATAAACGGGTTCCTCGCTTGTGAAATTGGTATTTGCGAATTTATAAAACGCTCTTATTGACTACCAATTTAGTCAGGCAATACAAACCAGACACCAAGCTAAAGGGAGAACGATAGTTGCAATGGATCAACCTATAGTTACAGAGCTTGAATTCTTTACCCAAAGTAAGCGGAGTAAAACAAGAGATATGACAGCGCGAAACCTCTCTACCTCCGCTCCACTGTATTGCTAGGGATCGCGCCTCAGTAAGTAACTATGGAACTACAGTCTTTTCAGCAACTCATCGTATTCATCGTGCGTTCCAATCCAGAACCAATAAATGTGGTTATCTGATTCCAGCAATCCCAGCACTCGATAATCAATACTCACACGAGCAGAATAGATGGGTTGACGTTGACTGACTCGCTTGAACTGCAAACTGTTGTGATACGGATCTTCACACCAAAGTTCATACGCTTTGTCAGCTTGTTCTTGCACCGATGTGGGAAGTCGTTCGAGTTCTTTGCGAAATGCTTTTGTGACACTCGATTTCATGGCTTAACCGGAAAAACTTCGTCAAGTGGAGAAGTGTCCCCCTTAGCGATGTCTTGCCGCACCATGTCCGCTAATCGATCCCACTGTTCATCCGTGGTTGACTCAAACTGTTCTGTCCATCGCTGTTCGTCCTTCAGTTCAGCCATGAGCCGTGATGCGATCGCATCTTGTTGATCAGCAGGAAGCTTCTGAATTTCTGAAATGACTTGGCGAAGAAGTTCAGTCATGAGTCAACAAGGACTTCTATAGTGCATGAGTATCCTAACTTTATCGGATGTGCCAGACTTTAGCTTTGAATTCTAGCCATTTCTTTCCGCCCAACTACTGAGCTATCTTCCGCTTCTGCCGCGATCGCTCTGACCGCTAGAAGCTATTGGACACGCGCGCAGATCCTTGACTGAAATGCTACCTCCTGCGTCTGGTATGGCTATACTGTCTGGGGAAGTTAGCTCTTTCTGCCATTAAAATTACCTCTGATGTCCAGGCGAGACGATTTACATTTTTCACTACGTCGCACTCTTGAAAAAGACGGTTGGGCAATCACAGATGACCCATTGATCTTGGTACTAGAGCAAACCCTTCTCAAAGCTGACCTAGGAGCAGAGAAGTTCTTCACCGCAGAAAAACAAGGACGTAGGATTGCCGTAGAGGTTAAAGACTTTGATACTCCTTCAGTTATTAGTGAACTGGAAAAAACGATGGGGCAACTTCAGCTTTATCAATGGGCATTGGAAGCGCAAGACCCAGAGAGACAGTTGTTTCTAGCCGTGAGCCAAGAGATCTACCTCAAGCATTTTCAAAAACCAATTTTTCAGTTAGCGATCGGTCGCAATAAAATCAACTTATTAGTCTACGAACCCACTCAAGAGGAGATTCTGCAATGGATCACCCACTAAGTTACGCAGACATTCTCAAGCAAACGTTACAGGCGGCAACTGTTGATCAACCTCGACTTCAGGCGATCAAGCTCTATCCAGTCTGTGATTTAGACTCTGGTCACTTTCTCATCCTGGCTACAGGGTGGGATCAACAGCGGTGGATCGATACCGTTCTATTTCATGCCCGTCTAGTCGAGAACCAGTTCA
>CBIHQL010000449.1:0-4141 GCA_966211855.1 uncultured bacterium | reverse complement strand
GTTAGGCGTTGATAAAATTAGCTTGCCATTAGGCTTTAAAACTCTTTTGATCTCTCGCAAGACTGCTACGGGATCCATTAATAAATGTTCAATAATTTCGCAAAAGACTACAACATCAAAACTAGAACCCTCAAAGGGAAACGGATCATTTTCAGTATTAAAGTGATGAGATTCAAAAAAAACTAAAGACTCTTGACCAGATACAAAATCCCTATATTTAACTTCTTGAGTAACTTTTGCACCTTGAACGGTTGGGCCAAAATAGTTGGCTAACACTAATTCCAAATTGGTAAATTGCTTCAAGAGCATGGTTGTAAAGTAAGGATTTGCTCCCAACTCCAAGCACTTACCTTGTATATCTTTTGCCAAGCCGTAGGTATACACAAATCGCTTAAAATCTTGTTCACCATAGGCCAGCATTTCCTCTGGAGAAGCATCTGTAACCCATACCGACCTCAGAAACTCTCGCAATTGTTCTTCAGAGGCTCCTTCTGGTAGTGGTAGTGGTATAGAAGCTGGTAACTCAAAACTCATGGGTACATCCTTCAAAAATTATCTAAACTTTAATTCTGAGGTCTTTATAGATTGGGGGCCATCGTAGCATTTGGTTAAACTGTACTCAAGCGATCGCCCACCCTAAAAAATAATTTGCTGCGCTTGCTTTATGGTCAACGTCTCCGGTTCAACTCAACCTCTGCAAACCCCTCACAGCGGTTATCACTGGGATAGTAGCGATCGCCGTTTCTTTGAAGGCTGGTATTACCGGGTCACGCTCTCCGACATCGGTCAAACCTTCGCGTTCATGTATTCCATCGAAGACCCTCAAGGCGGCACAGCAACGAGTGGGGGGGCAGCACAAATTTTGGGGCCTGATGATGAATACCTCTGTCGCACGTTTCCAGATGTCAGCCAGTTTTGGGCATGGAGCCAAGGGTTAGGGTTTGGGCATTGGCGATCGCTTGAGCAGAAAAGCCAACAACCGAGTTTTTTAGCACCGGAAGTTTTCGATCGCCAAATTCAAGAAGGATATCAAGCTACAGCCACTTGGAATCAAGGCATTCTGCACGATCCGGGGTCTGGAGCATTGGCACAGTGGCAGTATGCAATTCAGCCGATCTATGGTTGGGGTCACTCCGGTAGCCCGCAACAATCTACGGCGGGGTGGCTCTCATTCTTGCAGATCTTTGAACCGGGTTGGCAAATCCTCATGGCTCATGGGTTAGCCAGCGGCTGGATTGAGTGGAATGGTCAGCGCTATGACTTTACCAACGCTCCGGCTTATAGCGAAAAGAATTGGGGTGGTGCGTTTCCGCAAAAGTGGTTTTGGCTCAACTGCAACTGCTTCCAAGACGAACCCGATCTCGCCTTAACTGCGGGGGGCGGCAGACGCGGTGTGTTGTGGTGGATGGAATCAGTGGCAATGATTGGCATTCACCATCGTGGCAAGTTTTATGAATTTGTCCCCTGGAACAGTCGGGTGAGTTGGCAGATCAAGCCTTGGGGCTATTGGCAGGTACAAGCTGAAAACTCGCAATATCGAGTCGAGGTCATTGGTACTTGTGAGGCTCCCGGTACTCCTCTCCGGGCACCCACTGAGCAAGGGTTAATCTTCTTCTGTCGCGACACCATGCACGGTCAAGTCACCCTTAGGCTGTGGGAACGCGATCGCTCAACCCCGGTTATTGAAGCCACCAGCAATCTCTGCGGTCTGGAAGTCGGTGGTGCCCCTTGGGATGAGCCTTGGATTTCTGGGTAATCCCTGCCAAGCGGTTGCACTCCCCAATGCAACTGTTATGATCGTTTTGTCTGATATTGGGGCTGTAGCTCAGTTGGATAGAGCGATCGCCTCCTAAGCGATAGGTCGAGGGTTCGAGTCCCGCCAGTCCCGTCAAATCTAAATCTGTTACACCGCCAAGAGTAGAACCTTACCGAAGGTGCTGCATTTTGCTGTATCAATCTCTGTCAGGTACTGCGCTACTTTGTTGGCTTAGCAATAACTGTTTCAAATTTATTTCTTAAAAAAGTCTCTAGGTTGGTGAATCCCAATACATAGATAGCAAGCAAGCTCATCAGGACAAGAAATATAACGACTAATTGAGCGTAAACAGGTAGCTCAATCCCTTTGATCAAATAAGGAAAAGTGCTGAACATTAAGGGTTGATGAATCAAATAGATTTGGTAAGAGTAGATACCTGCGATCGCCAAAGGTGCGAGTAATTTCTTAAACAGATTAACTTCAGATCCAAATGCCAGTATTTTATAAAGACCAATAAACATCAAGGGCGCAAACAACATATCAAAGCCCAGCATATAAACGATGTCGGTTCCTTTTAGGCTCATGGCAACATAGATAGCCAAGCCTATACCAAAAAGGCTGGATGAAACTAGCCAGTCTATTTTCCTCAGCCTTTGATGTTTGGCAAAGATCATCCCCCAGTAAAGACCTAAGCAAAACTGAAAGATATAGCTTCCCAGAAAGTTGGTTTGCAAGAAAAACAGATATAGGGGCAAATTTTCTTTAGAGGCAAAGCAGGCAATTTTGGTAGCAGCTCCTACAATCAAGCCTAAGACCAGGAGAGATTCTGGCTTTTTCTGGCAGATTGAGAGCAATAAAGGAGTTAGTAAATAAGCTTGCAAAATCACTGTAAAAAACCAGAAACCTGGATTAATGGATTGAAAGTGGTAGCCAGCCAATCCCAGAAAGCTCAAGACAAAATCCAAGTCAAGAGAAATATTCTTATGCATTAAGCCTATGTAGAGCAACAGGCTACAAAGCACTGCCAAAAAATAAGTTGGATACAGTCGTGACAACCGTTTGTTGAGCCACGCTTTCCATTTGGGATTAACGGCGCGAAGGGCAATTACGTAGCTAATATTGAACCCTGCCATGATGAAAAATATATCGACTGCTGCATAACCTAACTTTGCACCTGTGCGATTCAGGGCAGCAACCAAATTTATTTGATCAGGATAGTTTTGAAAGAAGTGAAATAAAACGATCGCTAAGATAGCAATCCCTTTCATTTGATCGACCCAAGACAATCGATTTTTTGGGGCTTTCGTTATGGTTGACATCTCTATCTTTATTATTTCAGGGGGGCAAACTACCTTCGGCGGGCTGAGTTTCTGAGCACCCATGATTGAGTCATGGCATTGGTTCATATCTACAGCAAAAACCCAAGCATTCTCTGTCTTAACTTGCTTTCAATGCTTTTAAGGCAGTTCAGATTCATGCTTGCCCAAAACTTTAAGAGAATGGTCAGAAATAATAATTTTTTGTCTAGTCACTTGTTCCTTTGAGCAACCTATTTAGGTGATGGAGAAGTAAGAAGCAAACTAGAGACCGCTTCGATATCCAGCAAAATTTGCTAAACTCCAACTTCTAAGGATCAAGCAAAACGTTGTGAGTTAGGAAGTAGGAGCGGGTAGCGTGGAGCAGGCCACGATGCAGCAAGCTGGGCAGTCGAGCGATTGGAATTGGCAGTTTTGGCCTTTGGTGCCACTGTATCCATATGGTCAACGGCGCACCCTCCGCACCGAAGTCGTGAAGGATACGATTTGGACATTTGATCAAGTTCAGGGCGTTTTGTATGTCGTTGTACCGATTCGGATGACGGTGGTGAAGCTGGCAGCAGGTGGTCTACTTGTCTACGCACCCGTCGCCCCCACTCCTGAATGCCTGCGCCTAGTTCAAGAATTAGTGACTGAGTATGGCGAGATCAAGTACATCATTTTGCCGACGATTTCGGGCTTAGAGCATAAAGTTTTTGTTGGCCCCTTCGCCCGCCAATTTCCTAACGCTCAGGTGTATGTCGCGCCTCAACAGTGGAGCTTTCCGATCAACTTACCCCTCAGTTGGCTAGGCTTCCCTCGCGATCGCACCCACATTCTGCCTGCTGATAGCCGCGAAGCCCCCTTTGCCAACGAGTTTGATTACGCAATTCTCGGCCCCATTGATTTAGGAGCGGGACGGTTTGCTGAAGTGGCACTGTTGCACAAGCGATCGCGCACCTTACTGGTGACTGATACGGTCGTGTCGCTTCCCGAAGACCCCCCGGCGATCGTGCAACTCGACCCTTATCCGCTGTTGTTCCATGCCAAAGACGACGCAACCGCAGTGGTAGAAGATAATGCTGCCAAT
>CBIHQL010000448.1:0-4162 GCA_966211855.1 uncultured bacterium | reverse complement strand
ATGAGCCAAGAGCTGTTGCAGAGGCTGCCAGAACAAGCGCACTGGCTCAGACCAGGTATTGCCGAGATAAACCGCGCCGCCTAGACTGCCGCCTAAAACAGTAGACCAAACAAGCAAGGGTGCTAACTGCTTATTCAGCGCTTCCCACTGAGGCAAGAGATTGTAATGTTGCAACACAAAGGGAATCAGTAAAGCAAAGACGGTCAAAATCACCATTGGTAAAGCCATGGGCCAATGTACCTCAGGCGATCGCTCAGCCATTTGCTTAGGTTTACCACCAAAAACTAAGCCAAATACCCGCATCAAGCTAAAGGTCGTCAGCCCGTTTACCACAAGCAACACTGCCACTAACCAAGGCTTGGTGCTCCAGAGCGAGTCAGCCAACTGCAACAACCCCCAAAATCCACCCAGCGGAGGCAGAGCAACTAAGCCCGCTGCACCGACCAGAAACGCTAACCCAGAGATGGGACGACGCGACCATAACCCGCCTAGTTGGGTCAAATCTTGGCTAATGTTGTTCCAAATGATCGCTCCTGCTGACATAAACAACAGCGCAAAGGCCGAAGATTGAGTGAGCAGCAGTAATTTAGCAGCTTCAGGATGTTGAGTGCCCACGGCGATGAACACAAACCCCATGTATGCGCTCACAAGATACGATAACGCCCGCTTGATATCAATCTGAGCGATCGCAATCAGAGAAGCGCCGGTGGCAGTTGCCGTCCCAAACACCACTAGAGCAGTCAGGGCAATTGGAGAGAGTGCCAGCACAGGTTGCAGCTTGATCAACACATAGGCCCCAGCTCCCACAACGACCGAGTTCCGCAAGATCGAAGCTGGAATTGGCCCTTCCATGGCTTCATCTAGCCAGAGCTGAAATGGAAACTGAGAACACTTGCCCAACGGCCCCGCAATGAGAGCCAAACCTAGCAAAGTTGCCGTCGTTGGCGAGAGGTTAGCCGTTGCCGCCCACTCACCTAGCTCTGAGAAATCCCAGGTGCCAGCCAGGGGTAACAAGGCAATCACGCCCATCAGCAAGATCAAATCACCGACCCGCTTCGTCCAGAAAGCATCTCTAGCGCCTGTGACCACCAACGACTGGGCAAACCAAAACCCGACCAAGAGATAGGTTGCCAGGGTGAGCAGTTCTAAAAAGACATAACTAAAAAAAAGTGAGTCGCAGAGTGCTAGACAGCAAACGCCAGCTTCAAAAAAGCCCATTAAGGCAAAGAAGCGAGCCCAGCCCCAGTCCATCTCTAGGTAGCCAATTGAGAACAGTTGGGTCAATAAGTTTAACCCTGTGACCACGGCGACTGCCCCCAGGCTAGCGGGAGACACTAAGAACGCCAAATCAATTTGCAAGCTAGAGGTTTGTAGCCAAGGGATGATAATTTGCTGCGGTGCTTGTTGCCCAGCCACCCCAAGGGCCAGTAGGCTATGCACAAACGCCACACTCGTCATTAACAGGTTGAGGTAGCCCGCGGGCCGAGGGCCAATCCGATCCACCAAACCTGGTGCCCAAGGAATCGCCAAAACCGTGCCCACTAAGGCATAGCAAGGAATCAACCAGATGCTCTGCAAGAGAAGCTGATCCATAGCAGGTGCCCAATTGTGAAAAAACGATGGTTAAAATAAGTCGCTTGCTGCTAGACCCCAAATTTGGGTATGCCTCGCGCGCAACCAACTACTGTGTTCTATGAGTATCATAAAGGGAATTCTGCATAAATAAAAATCAATATATCTAATACGATATATAGACAAAAATCTATAATTTCTTGTCACTCCATAGGAAAGACTGCGATCGCTCACATTTTTGTCTGTTGCTATGGCATCTCTGCTAGGCTGCTGGGCCAGGAGGGGTTGGGTGTGAATTCCGAACTACCCGAAAGCTGGCGACCATAGCAAAGGTGCGATAGGGAGTGTCTAGAATAGTTAAGGACAGTAAAGACCCACTCAGAAACTAGAGTTAAACCTCATGGTGCTATTTGGATTTGGTAAAAAGGTAACGCTGCCGACCTCTGATACTGCCTTGCCGGGGCGAGCTGAGCCGATGCGTGTTTCTAATCGTCATTATGTCAATGGCAATCCTTTACAGCCTCCATACCCTGATGGGATGGAAATGGCAATGTTTGGCCTAGGCTGTTTTTGGGGAGCTGAGCGTAAATTTTGGCAGCAACCGGGGGTCTTTACAACCGCTGTAGGTTATGCTGCGGGCTTGACTCCAAACCCCTCCTATCAGGAAGTTTGCACAGGCATGACCGGACATAATGAAGTTGTCCTTGTCGTTTATGACCCCAATGTAATTAGCTATGGCGACCTCCTGAAAGTTTTTTGGGAAAGTCATGACCCCACTCAAGGAATGCGCCAGGGCAATGACGTAGGCACTCAATACCGCTCTGGCATTTATGTCTACTCAGAGGCTCAAAAGCAGCTAGCAGAGACTTCTCGAGATGCTTACCAACAAGCTTTAACCCAGGCGAAGTACGGCAAAATTACCACCGAAATCCTCGCGGCACCTGAATTTTACTATGCTGAAGACTATCATCAGCAGTATTTAGCAAAAAATCCTGGTGGGTACTGTGGCCTCGGTGGTACAGGTGTAGGTTGCCCAGTGGGTCTTCTAGCCTGAGACAGAAGTATACTACGGGCGCGTCAGCACTGAATCACCCTACTAGGTGCCTCGGTTGAGCGACAAATTGCAAATGGCAAGCGGTTGAAGTGCGATCGCATCCTTATAGATCGTGATTCTGGTCATTATGGCGATCGCCCGTAGCATCAAAAACTACATTAAATTGATTTAGCTAGGTGAGATGACTTAGGAACTTGACTGGCCTGCTATCCTAACCTTTG
Source organism: uncultured bacterium (assembly GCA_966211855.1). GTDB lineage: Bacteria > Cyanobacteriota > Cyanobacteriia > FACHB-46 > FACHB-46 > CBIHQL01. Next base: position 1,315 of record CBIHQL010000448.1, on the reverse strand, counting down.
CCAAGCCGAGATTGCCAGAGTTAGACTGGACGATAAAACATCAGGGGCAAAAATGATACTCAGAGCCATCAAAGAACCTGATCAATCCAGTCACTGCAAGTAATATATGAAACTTCCTCTTGTCCTCGCGTTGGCTACCCTTGTTGCTGCTCCAGTCTGCGCTCAGGAGGCAATACCCAATCGTCTGATTGACTATGGCAAATTTAGAGAAATTGTCCTTCAGTCTTCAGAGGAGCGAGAATCAAGGCGGCTCACCGAAGCTCAGTTTATGGCAATGCTGAAAGAGCAAGGGATTGTACTGCTGGATGCCCGCAGTGAATCTAGATACACCCTCCGCCACATCAAGGGTGCGATTAATCTGCCTTTTACAGAATTTACGGAAGAATCTCTTGCTGCGGTCATTCCCAGCAAGGACACCAAGATTCTCATTTATTGCAATAACAACTTTGAAGGTAGCCCGACTGCCTTTGCCGCAAAAGCACCTGCCGCTTCTCTCAACCTCTCAACTTATACTTCGTTGAAGGCTTACGGGTACAACAATGTATTTGAGTTGGGGCCACTGCTGGATATTGCTACCACCCAGATTCCATTTGAAGGAAAGGAAGTTGGCAATAAGGCTTTTAGAAAAGGAGCAGCAAAGTCTCCTAGAGCAGTGAATGCTCTGTAGGGCACCTCTTGACATACTGATCAAGATATCCGCGTTCCTTTGCCACTTCTATAGGTAAGTCCCAAAAGCCAAATCTCGTCCCCAGGTTGAATTGACTGCCTAGAAAAACTGGTCTCAAAATGCTCCTATTCAGTCAGCTAAATGGTCTCTAGCGATTTCTAGAGCCTTAGATGGCGATCGCAGCGGCAACTTGTCTTAATCTTAGTGAGGGTCTGATTGATCCAGAAGGAACGCAATTCAAATTACAACTTTTTCAGTGTGACTTGATTACAGATTAGCGGATCAAAGGAGAGCAAATGAAAAGAAAGGCTTCAGCAGAGTGGACAGGCGGCATCAAAGATGGCAAGGGCGCTATCTCAACGGATAGTGGTGTTCTATCTGAAACTCAATATTCCTTTAGCACTTGACCTCTAAGCGGCTGAAGAGATTGGTTGCCGCAAAGGAATCCGAATCTTGAACTCCGTGCCTTCTCCAGGAGTTGAAACGCACTTCAGCTCCCCGCCATGTTTTTCAGTGATGATTTGGTAGCTGATCGACATTCCCATCCCAGTGCCTTTGCCCAGCGTCTTGGTCGTGAAGAACGGGTCAAAGATTCGTTGTTGTATCGCTTGAGCAATTCCTACGCCGTTGTCTGCGATCGCCACTTCT
>CBIHQL010000447.1:0-4162 GCA_966211855.1 uncultured bacterium | reverse complement strand
GGTGTAGCAGACGATGTTGCTGGGTAGCTCGTCAGGATCAACCTTGCCCCAACTTACGGCTTCACTGGGTGTTGCACCTGACAGACCACCTGTATCGGGGCGAGCATCAGTGATTTGCACAAAGTAGTCGTGACCACGTTCTTCTAGACCCAAGACTTCATGCAATTGAGGTTGAGTTTGCAGCAAGAAGTTTTTGGGGCTACCACCACCAATGATGACTGCCGCACTCTTACCTTCGATCTCCGGGTTGCCAGACTCACGGGCAGCATAGGCGATCGCAGCCGTTTCGTTCACATCCAACGAGGGATCAATCACCAGCTTCGAGCCTTCAAGCGCTAGAGCGGCAACGTTCATGCCAATCGAGCTATCACCAGGGGATGAAGTGTAGATGGGGACGCCGCACTCATAGGCTGTGGCTAGCAGGCAAGAATTTTTCACGCCCAACTGCTTCTCAACTTCACGCACATATTTGCCCAACAGGTGGTGAAATTCTGCCGTGCCCATGCGCTTCTGAAAGGGTTCTGCCCGCAAAATTTCGCGAATGAAGGCATCGGTTTCTAGCAGCACATCGTAGCCAAACACAATGTCATAGATGCGAATGCGGTTTTCTTGGCGCAGCTTCACATCATCTAAAAACGGGTTGCTGGAGTAGAGGCTTAGCCCTAGCCCGTAGTGCATATCGTGATAGAGGTTGGCTCCGGTGCTGATCATCCAGTCAACAAAGCCATGCCGTATCAAAGGAGCCAGAACTGAGACCCCAAAGCCCGCAGGTGTCATCGCACCCGACAAGCTCATTGCCACTGTTACGCCTTCTTGCATCACGTCGCGGCTCAGCAGGTGGCAAATTTCCCGCAGACGAGCGGAGTTGTAAGCGGTGAAATAACCGTCAATCAAATCGACCACGCTGATTTCGGCAGGGATGGGGGAGGGTGCGATTTTGTGGCTGAGCAATTTCGACATTTGTACACTCCAAAAAGAACGAAAAGCATAAAAAGGGGTTGAAATGGACACGCAGCTTCCCTGGCGCGGTGAAGATCAGACCACTACTGTCTTAAGGAAGACAGGCGCGATCGCTCTAACCGCAAATGGGGTTTGTTATCTGCCGCTTTGAAGTGTGGTTTCAAAGCAATGTGATCCGATATATCCGCAACGGTGGCAATGCTGAGCCATCAAGACCGCAGCAGCCCACAAAACTTGGTTCGCCTGCTACTGTCACAACAGCAACTGCAAGAACCAAACCTATACGATCGCTGCTCTAACGCCTCAAAAACACGGGTTTCCCCTAAGAGCGTCAGAAAAGGAATAAACACTCATGATGATTCCCTGATTAACAGTGCTGCGCTGAAGCAGGCTCAAGCAATGTCACTATTAACCCAGCGATTAAACTTTAAAAACCTCCATCTAAGGAGCTTGATCGACCCAGTTCGCGATTACTGTTAGGAGTAGGTTGCCAACCCGTGTTTTGGTAAAACACCTACTGAAAACTGCGAACCTTAAGTTACAGGCCGATCAGCTCATACTGGGCGCTTCACAACGATCTGCCCAGGAGAGTGCAGGGTCACACTGCCGCTTGCGCTTCAATTTCATTTCGAGGTACCACAAAGGTCGCCAGGGGTACCCAATCAAGGCAAGGAGTTTCAAGGCTTGTATGCAACCTCAAACACCGACTGATACAGTCTAGCACCCTTGAGTTCAATCAGCTCCATGAAAATACTGAAAATCCCGTGTATGGCCTAGATGCCGAATCCGTAAACCAGGCGATCGCAATCCTCTCGTAGGGACGAAGCATTTGCATCATTATTCTTCGATAAACACTTTAAACCCCGCATGTAAATTCTTTGCCCTTACAGCAGATCGTTAAGGGATTAAGTCTTTTTTAGTTCCTAGCCGTGGTGCTTGGGTTCACCATAGACTGAGAGGTGCTGCCAGTCCATGATTGCAGGTAAGTTGGATGACTACAAACGTTCCTCCCCAAGAAGCGGTAGACACTATGACAGATGAAGTGTCATCGGGTCTGAGTGCTGAGCAACATCGCCAGAAAATGCAGCGCCGCAAGGAAGTACAAGACCAGCGGTTGGCTGAGCGATCGCTCGAAAAAGGGTTGGTGATTGTCCACACGGGCAATGGTAAAGGCAAAACCACGGCAGCTTTAGGGATGGTGTTGCGATCGCTGGGGCATGGCTACAAAGTGGCGATCGTACAATTTATTAAAGGAGCCTGGGAGCCTGCCGAAAAAGCAGCGTTTGATCGCTGGGGTGAGCAACTAGAGTTTCACGCGATGGGTGAGGGCTTTACCTGGGAGACTCAAGACCGCGATCGCGACATTCAAAAAGCCCAAGAAGCTTGGCAAAAAGCGTTGAGCTACATCCAAAACCCTGAGTTCAAGCTAGTGCTATTAGATGAAGTCAATGTGGCACTAAAACTGGGGTATCTCAAAGTTGAGGATGTGCTAGCAGGTCTAGAGCAAAAACCAGCCGATGCCCATGTAATTTTAACCGGGCGAGGTGCTCCAGCCGCGTTAATTGAACACGCTGATTTAGTGACCGAAATGACCCTAGTCAAGCATCCTTTCCGTGAGCAAGGTGTGAAAGCACAACCAGGGATTGAGTTTTAGCAGACGCTTTATGGTTTGGATTTTTCGGCAGAACTGCGCCAAGCCGGAAATCCAAAACCTACAATAAAGCGTATGGAAATTCTGTCAGTTAGTCTGAAAAATTTTAAGTCTCATAGCGATCGCTACTTTGAGTTTCAACCGGGAACCAATGCGATTTGTGGTGAAAATGGGGCCGGTAAAACCAGCGTTTTGGAAGCGATCGCCTGGGTGCTGTTTAACTATGCCGACTACAGTAAAGAGGAGTTGGTACGGCGAGGAGCAGCAAGTGCCCAAGTCACGGTGACCTTTGTCTCTAGTGCCGATAAGCGAACTTATCAGGTACGGCGCTGCACCAATAGCGGCTACGAAATTATCGACCCGCAACTGAAAGTCAATTTGGGCATCAAAAAGCTCAAAGAAGAGGTGATGCCTTGGTTGCGGCAACAATTAGGCGTGGCTCGCAATACCGAATTGCCCGATTTGCTAGCGAACACGATCGGGATTCCGCAGGGGACGTTCACGGCAGATTTTCTCAAGTCAAACGAAGCTCGCAAGAAGGTTTTTGATCCAATTCTCAAGGTTGAGGAATACAAGCAGACTTACACTAAAACAGCCAAGCTCGAAGCATTTGCAAAAGCTAAAGTTGAGGATTTGCAGCGGGCGATCGCTCACTACACTGAGAGTTTGCGCGATTGGGAGGCACTACAAGCCCAACAAACTAACCTCAAGCAAGAAATCGCTCAAGAGCAGGCCGCCTTACAACACCTGCAAGCTCAACTGGGGCAACTCCAGCAGCAAAAAGATGAGTTGAGCGCTCAAGCACAGGAGATCCAGCAACTAGACGCGCAACAAGCCACCCTAGAAGCTCAGATTACAGGCCAACAGCAAACCCAGGCGTTATTACAACAATCACTGCAACGGGCACAACAAGCGGTAGCAACCTGCGCAGCAAATCAGGAAGGGTATCAAGCGTTCTTAGATGCTGAAACTGCCTTGCAAACCTTGGGCCAACAAGCTAAACAACAGCAAACGCTCCTCAAACAGCGCCAGGGGTATCAAACTCGTTGGGAGTCGGCTCAAGCACAGGTGACCAAGCTGAGCGTGCAGCTAGAAAGTTTAGCCAAAGCGCAGCAAGAAATTGAGCAATTACAGCCCTTAGTGGAGCAACAGAGTGAACTAGAGCAAGCTCAAACTTTGATTGTCGAACAGTTGCAGATCGTAGCTAGTGCCAAACTGAGCCAAAAAAATCTCAGCCAACAACTTGCCAAACTTCAAGCTGAGCAGCAACAGCTTACCGCTGAAATTGAGCGAGTCCGGGATTTAGAAACCGCGATCGCTGAGATTCCCACTTGGGAGCAACAACGCGATCGCCTGCAAGCGCAACTTAGCCGGGTAGAAGCCGCCAAACAGTTTGAAGCCGAATTGCAGCAACTCGTTAGCTCTGGACAAATTCAGCGCGATCGCTACCAAACTGAAGCTGAGACGGCGATCGCTGGCCTGCAAGAACTTCAGCAAGCGGTGCCGTTACTGTCCTCATCTGTAGATACCGCTCTGAATGCACTTCAGGCT
>CBIHQL010000446.1:0-4179 GCA_966211855.1 uncultured bacterium | reverse complement strand
TTATCAACCATCAATCCCGATCTGCTGATTCTGGATGTTGAAATGCCGCAGATGAATGGAGTCGTGCTTTGTCAGGCAATTCGAGCCAATCCAACTTGGCAAAGTTTACCGATCGTCTTTCTCACCGCTCATCAAGATACAGCAACGGTTCAACAAATCTTTGCGGCTGGAGCCGATGACTATGTTGTCAAACCGATTGTTGGGCAAGAGTTACTTTCACGACTGACCCAACGATTAGAGCGATTACGACTGCTACAAACGTTGAGCACCAAAGATTCGATTACGGGGCTGGCAAATCAGTTTTATTCCAGTCAAGCGATCGCCGCTCAGCTTCGCAATCATCAAACAACGTCCTTGGCAATTCTCTATATTCCAACTTTGAGACAGATCAACATTGAGCAGGGTCACACGATGGGAAATCAGATTCTCAAGCAAACGGGACAATGCCTGCAATCTAGTTTTGGTAATCGTGAAATTCTTGGCTATTGGGGAAATGGTGAATTTGTAATTGCCAGTTCTCAAACCACCAAAGCCATGTTGCAGCAGCAGTTATCTAAAGTAGTCACAATGCTGCAACGACAACAGATAGAAACACCGAATCTGATTTATCGTTTCGCCGTAGTGGACTATCCAACTGATGGACTAACACTGCGATCGCTCTACCAAACTGCAAGTCTCGGCTTAGAAGGATCAATTCATGAGTGAAACACTAACCTCTCCAACTCAACAGCTGCAACGGGAAGACTTAATCACAGTTTTAGAATCCGCTGTGGATTTCATTGGCATTGCCGATGCAGCAGGACGCACCCTGTATTTCAATCAAGCTGCGCGTCGAGCCTTAGGACTTGGAGATACTGAAGATCTATCACAAAAACCCATTTCCGACTTTCATCCACCCGCAGCAGCTGAAGTTTTATTTGAAGAAGCATTTCCGATCGCCCTTCGAGACGGAATTTGGATTGGGGAGACAACTCTGGTAACGCAAGACAATCGAGAAATTCCAGCTTCTCAAATTATTGTCACGCACAAAAATCCCGATGGATCGCTCAAATTTATCTCCACGATTATGCGAGATATCACCGAGCAAAAAACCTTTGAAGAGCAACTGCGGCGGAGTAATGCTCTCTTGAAGGCTCAACAAGAAGCGCTCATCGATGGCATCTTGGTGGCAGATGAACATCGCAATATCATGGATTACAATCAAAAGTTTTGCGAAATTTGGCGTTTGCCCAGAGAGTTGCCATCTCGAAACTCGCGTCAAATTGCAGAGATGGTTGCCGAGCAAGTGACAGATCCCAAAGCTTTTTTAGATAACATCGAAACTTTATATCAAAACTTAGATGATGTATTGCATGATGAACTCTTATTAAAAGATGGACGCACCATTGAGCGCCATAGTAAAGCAGTCAAATCTCCGACGGGCGAGTACTATGGGCGCATTTCGTTCTTCCGAGATATTAGCGAAGCGAAGCGCGACGAAGTCATCCGCAAACAAACTGAAGCAGCTTTGCAACAGAGCGAACAACACTTTCGCAACATTGTAGAAAACGCCAATGATATTTTATTTGTTAATACACCAGAGGGAATTTTTAGCTACGTTTCGCCCAATGTCATTAACGTCATGGGCTACTTGCCCGAGGAAATGATTGGGAAGCCGTTCCCTCAATTTCTACATCCTGACGATGCTGAGTCGTGTTTTAAGGTAAACCAACAGATTGTCAAGACCCGAGAAGCACAGGCTGGGATTGAATGTCGATCGCTTTACAAAGACGGCAGCTATCGATGGCAAGTCGTTAACGTTGCACCGACTCTAGGAGTGGACGGAGAGTTACAAATCATTGGTGTCACGCGAGACATCCACGATCGCAAGTTAGCCGAAGAAGCCTTGCGTTTAAGTGAAGCGCGCTACCGAGCTTTCGTAACTGCTACGGCTCAAGCGGTTTGGAGAACCAATGCCATCGGAGAAGTGGTCGAAGATATTCCACTATGGTGTGCGCTTACCGGACGAAGCGAAGAGAGTGCCAAAGGTTGGGGGTGGCTCGAGAGTATTCACCCAGATGATCGACCTGCAACGGCAGAAGCTTGGTCAGAAGCCGTGAAATCTGGGAAAGTCTACGAAGTAGAGCAACGCATTCAAGTGGCATCTGGCGAGTATCGACTGTTCGCGGTGCGTGGCGTACCCATCCTCGATGAGCAAGGCAACATTCAAGAATGGATTGGCACCAAAACCGATATCACGGAACAAAAACAAGCGGAAGCAACCTTGCTGCATCAGAATGCCCTGTTGCAAGCTCAACAACAAGCTTTACAGGAGAAAGAAGCTCAGTATCGCACGATCTTTGAGGCGATTACGGATGCTTTGTTCATCATGGATCTTGACACCATCACTGTGGTTGAAGTGAACCCTGCCACTTGCCAAATGCATGGGTACGATTACGAGGAGTTTTTAAAGTTACATCCATCGGAGTATATTCATCCAGACAGTGTGCCGGTGTTTCATCGCTTTCTCGAAGCCATGACCTTAAAGCAGCCGTTCTCTGGTGAAGCGGTTGATGTTCGCAAGGATGGCAGCCTAGTTGATATTGAAGTTAAAGGAACAACCTGTATTTATAACGGTAAGCCGCATGTTTTAGCGATGATTCGAGATATTAGCGATCGCAAAGCGGCGGAAAAAGCTCTGCAACGTCGAGCCCAGTTAGATCACTTACTCAGCACTCTGTCTCGACAATTTATTGACCAAGATGCAGAAACCGCGATTCATCTTGCTTTGGAAGCGATCGCCCGTCATATTGGTGCAGAACGAGGCACCATCTTTGAGTATGACGCTGACCAGACGAGATGCCACTTAGTTTATGAATGGTGTGGGGATGACATTGCCCCGCTCACCCCAGAAGCACGAGAGTCGAGCGTTTTTGAGCATCCCCATTTGCATCAACAGCTTCTATCAGGCCAAGCCCTACAAACGGTTGATGTGCAGACGATGCCAGCAGGCCCTGAGCGACAGCTATTTATCCGTGAGTCAATTCAATCGGTGCTCGGTGTTCCAGTAATCTATCGAGGGCAAGTAACTGGATTGTTGAGCCTAGATACGGTTCATTTTCAGAAAGATTGGCGTCAAGAAGATGTCGATTGCCTCAAGCTTGTAGGCGAACTGATTGCGATCGCTCGTGCCAGACACAAAGCCGAAACTGAGTTGCGCATTGCTAAAGAAGCGGCTGAGGCAGCGAATCTAGCCAAAAGTGCATTCCTCGCCAACATGAGCCACGAATTACGCACTCCCTTAAATGCAATTCTAGGCTTTTCGCAATTAATCGAACGCGATCCTACCCTGCCTGATCGTCAACGCGATTCCCTGGCTATCATCAATCGCAGCGGTGAACACTTACTAAATTTAATCAATGATGTGTTGGAGATGTCGAAGATTGAAGCAGGACGCACGACTTTGAATGTGGTTGCTTTTGATCTGCATCATCTTTTACAGACTCTCCAAGAGATGTTTTTGATTCGAGCAGAAGCCAAGAAACTCGCGTTGACTTTTGCGATCGCCCCCGATCTCCCTCAGTACATTCAAACCGACGAAAACAAGTTGCGCCAAGTCTTGATCAATCTGCTCAGCAATGCCATGAAATTTACAGACAGTGGCAGCGTGACGCTAGAAGCAACGGTACAGTCAGAATTCATGCTGCAATTTAAAGTCCAAGATACGGGACAAGGCATTGCTCCAGAAGAATTTGAGCAGCTCTTTCGCCCGTTTACCCAAACCAGAAGCGGTGCTCAACTGCGAGAAGGCACAGGGCTAGGGTTAACCATTAGTCGCCGATTTGTGCGCTTGATGGGGGGAGAGATGCAGATTGAATCAACCGTAGGCCAAGGCTCAACGTTCTCCTTTGACATTCAAATCGCGATCGCCAATCCAGCAGAAGTAGCACCCACTTCCATTGCAAAACGAGTGTTACAACTCACCCCTCAGCAACAAACTTATCGAATTTTAGTGGTGGACGATCGCGCTGAAAATCGAGATTTCGTCGAGCAATTGTTAACAATGGTGGGCTTTGTAACCCGATCAGCCGTGAATGGAGCAGATGCGATCGCCCAATGGCAGCAATGGCAACCGCACCTAATCTTGATGGATATGCGTATGCCTGTGATGGATGGATATCAGGCAACTCGGCAAATTCG